>JBGVFW010000463.1:0-4947 GCA_045121315.1 Eubacteriales bacterium | reverse complement strand
TCGATGAAAACATCTGCAACAATCCGAAACGAGTAAATGATTGCTTTGATTTTGAGAACGATTGCATTCACCGCACCGCAGGAGATGAATCATGGGTCACCGGCTATGACCGCCGCCTGCTCAAGCTCGCCTTCAACCTTTGGAATGACACAAACAAAGCCGACGTCTCCGATGTTTTCAGCGGCGTAGCGGATCTTGAATATCTGCTTGAGGCCGTCAGAATACGGTACAGCGACGTGGCCGTGTTCCTGCCGCCCCTCTACCGAGAATGAGCTCAAGGGGGCTTGCTATACGTACGTATAACAACGTATAACAGCTGTATAACAACGGAATTACGGGAATGGAAAAGAAAAGGCCAGATCTGCATTTTGTAGATCTGGTCTTTCTTCATCACTTGACAAAACCTTCAAGTGCTAAGCCTTTCATCACGTCCATTGCTTTGGAACGGAACACAGAGAGAGCGTCAATGACGTCTTCCTCGGCCTCGATGCAATCCACCGCTTGATTTACAAGCGTTTTGAGACGTTCGATCTCCTTGGCCTGCTCCTCGGCAAGCTTGACAAGCTGTTCTCGATCGAGATTTTCCAGGTTTTCCATGCTGCTTACTCCTTTCTCATATCGTCCGGAACTGTGATTGCGTGAGTGTGCAAATACTCAACCTCCCAGAACCCAGACTTGTAGTTTGCCTTGTAGTTTTTGCTGAAAAGCGTGTTATCTGTTACTTTCCCCATATCCTCAAATCTGGGTACCGCCGTCTTCAGACCGAGCCTTGCGCCGTAACTGTTCATCAGATCGTCCGTAAGCTGTGGCATAATGCTATCAATCGGCAGACTTGCGTGGTACGGCGTTTGCACCACGGTCTTCCAACACGGCTTGCGCCGGTAGACGAACTGCTGTGATGAAAGAACCAAATAGCCTTCGTGTTCTTTCTTGGGCTTCAACCCCCGCTTTGCGTTGGCTCTCTCGCGGCTGATACGGAGCAAATTTGCGTTCAAATCATTCAGACGCTGTATTTCATAGTTTGCGTCATTCAAATCGCTCTGAATGGCCGCTATGCTCTCTCTGGCCTCCCGGTCCACCTTCAGCTTGTAGCGTTCTGCCTGCTGTTCGGCTTCGCGCTTGCCTGCTTCAGCTCTCGCCTTCTGGTCCAGCAGCTCTTGATATTCTTCCTCGGTCAATATGCGGTGCGTGGCGGCGTGCTTTTCGTCCTCCGGCTTCCAACCGAGCATAGATTTGTAGACCTTCTCCATAATCAGACCTCCTTCAGATAGTGCTCGCCAACCACAGAAATGCGGTTGTGTCCGAGAGCCTGCGACGCCAAAAGCATGGCGCGCTTGTCCATCTTCTGGCCTTTCTGATCACCGCGGCAGCAATAGACGTCGCTCTGGAAGCTCCGGCCGGATCCGGCGTTGACCTTATCAAAGGGTATGTCCTCAATCTTCCGGGCGTGAGCTTTGTATATGGCGGTCGCATAGTCAGATCTGTACCCGTGCACGTCGGCGCCGTTCGGGATCTTGTCGAACACAAGGCCGTTCCCGGCGCGGTTCATCATCTCCACCACGTGCGCCACGTCTCCCACCACAGGAGCTTCACGGTACCGCCCACCCTTGGATCCGGAATCGACAACAATAAAATAGTTGCCGTCCTCGTCTTGCATGAGCTTGTTTCCTGTAAGCGCTTTCAATTCTGCCCGGCGTAAACCGGTCGATTTGCAGAAGCGCACAAAATCGCTATTGCGTTCCTCTGAAAAATTCTTGTCGCGGATCTTCTCTCCGCGGGATCTTGTTATATTCTTACGTTTGCGAGCTGCCGTCTGCACAAAGTCGGTAGTCCTGCAGCCGTAGAGCTTCGCCAACGTGGAAGCCTCCAGCTTCTGAGTGTACGCGGAGAGCTCCGAACGGCTCAACAGCCATTCATCAACGTACTGCCGGCACTCCGCAAGGGTTCTGCAGCCGTGCTGCTCCTTGCAATAGTCAGCAAAATAATTCGCGTGCTTCAGATACGCGCGATAGGTTTCCCAACTGTATATCTTATCCTTGGTCAAGCCGAGTTTCTTGTCTTCGTGCTTCGACTGACCAATGGCCAATTTCGCATCAAACGCTGCCTTGATCTCATAAGTCAAGCCGCGTAATTGTGGGCGATTGCGTGCCACCCCAATACACCTCCATTTTCTTTTCCATTCCCGTAGTTGTGTTTGTTAAAGCTAAGCAAGGCCAATTTATTTGCAACACAGGCGATAGTGTTGGTTCTGAGTCCTAACGTACTCCAACGGAAGCTTTTCGCAGGCTTCGTACTGCATAGAGATTAAGGCTCTATCCACTCTTGCTCTGAACCCGTGTCAATTCACGGCGCCCTGGTGCTTTCACAAAGATTACTCACCAACCGAGGATCCGCACACCCGTCCGTACATTTCACAAAGGCTACTTGTACTCTGTTCGGTGTGTTTTCGCGAGCAGCGAAAAAAGATATAATGGGTCTATGATACTATAATCATAGCACATTATTTTGGATTTGTCAAGGCATATCCGTTTACTCATAGAATTTTTTTGCAAAAATTCTTCGAGTAACCGTATATTGCCGTTACCAAGGTCAACGGCACGGGGCTGTCAACGTTCGCACCGTCCGCGCCGTTCCCGGCAGGTCCTCTCTCTCGTTGAATGGGGCTCTGCCCCAACCGCAGCTTGCGAGCTGCTCCCCCGTAGTCAGCTCCAGGGCAGCAATCCTGCCCTAATGGAACGAGCTGACTACCCTACATTACGGCGATCAAAAAAATTTTTTTATCCCCGTAACTCAGGGTTAGCAGAGACCCGTAGTATATAGACAAAGAAGCAAACAAGGGGGGTTTTGAGTGAAAAGCCTTGAAATATAAGGCTTTTTTGGGGTTTTGCTTGTTCTAATTTTTTAGGATTTTTGTTCTAAAATTTTAGAACAAATTAAAATCAAGATTAGAACAATGTGAGTAATTTTGTTCTAATTGGTACTTGACAAATGTATTTTTTTGAGTATAATATATTACAAGAATTGGAAACTGATAAGGAGGTGAAATCAGTTATGGCAAAGACAAGCGCAACCAAAAAGCGCAAGAAGAGACAAATCCAATTCAGCAGTGAAACCATCTACAGAGCCAATGAGAACGGAGAGCTTGAACCTATGCAGGCTTCGGTCATTGACGAAGAGTGGTCGGAAGAGGTCGATATAAACTTCGACAAGATCTGGCTTGCTTCTGTGATGGAGGCTCTTGAGCAGGTCGGAAACAAGAAGTTCAGTGTTGCTCAGTACATTCTGAAGAACCGAGACAGAAACACGAACTATCTCATTCAGACCCAGAGAGAGATCGCGGAGAACTGCAAAGTCTCTTTGCAAACGGTATCCACCACGCTGAGAGCGTTGGAGGCTGCGGACTTGATTGTTGGCAAAAGCGGCATTTACCAGGTAAATCCCGACAAGCTCGCCTACGGCGAAAACTCGAAGAGAATGGCCATTCTTCGCGTTTATCGTCAGAACAAGGAGAGCAAGGAAGCTGCCAAGGCCAAGGAAGAAAACAGCGAGAGCTAAAGCACGATTGCAAGGTGCTTTAGACCAATACCAAAAAAGCGAGCCCTTGGCCTGATCAGCTGAGGGCTCGTGTCATGAATGGAGGTATAGCCACGGGAATGGGAAAGAAAATCCAGGTGTCGTCCGAGCAGATCCGCGCAGCTCGGCAGGCAGATCTATATGACTTTCTCCGGGCGAAGCACGCCGATGACGTCAAGATCGAGGGCAACAGCCTGCGCCTTAAAGACAACAACAGCATATCAATTCGCCGCGGCTATGCCGGGTACAAAGATTTTTCCTCCGGGGAGACCGGGAACGGAATAGATCTGCTGACCAATTATCTCGGCTACACAATGCCGGAGGCGGTTTTGGCTCTCGGAGGATCCACGGTTGCCACGGGTACCACCGCGAGAACCACCACGCCGCCACCACGGGCGAAAGACATTGAATTGCCGGCAAAAGCGCAAGACTACCGCAAGCTCTTCGCTTATCTGCTTACGCAGCGGAAGATCCCGGCAGACATCATTCAACGTCTGATCGACCAAGAACTGCTATACCAGGCAGAGCGCACCAATAACGCGGTTTTTATCAACCGCAAGGGAGATTTTGCGGAGCTCCGAGGAACGTTGTCTGAAAAGCCGTTCCACGGCGTACTCAAAACAGGAGCGGATCGCTTCTGGAGCTTTGAGGGTTCCCCGATCGCGCCGGGAGAGGTGCCCAAGGCGTACATCTGCGAGTCCGCTATTGACGCCATGAGCCTCTATTTGCTCCATAGAAGCCGCGGAGAGGACACCAGAGCTCATTACTGCTCGATTGCCGGGGTAGCCAACCAAAAGACCATAGAACGCATTAAACGGCATTCTCGCGCCGTTCTGGCGGTCGATCGAGACGAGGCCGGCGACCGTTGCAGAGCACAAAACAAAGATATACCGCACGCGGTACCCAAAAACAAAGATTGGAACGACGATTGGAAAGAACTATCATGAAAGACAAAATCATTGACGTTACCGGGATCGAGCTCACGCCGGGAGATCCCGAACGTTGCAAAGGCAACGGCAAGGAAGATCCAATGACTTGCTGTTGTGATGAGTGCGACTACTACACAAAATGCTTCCCGGAATGGGCTCCGGGAGGATCCGCATGGAAGGAGAATAACGATGGATAAGCCTATGACTTTCAAAGATGATCACCACAAAAAGAAATACCGGGAGATCCTTGGCAAGATGGCAACCACGGACGAGTATCACTGCGCCGTGGCCTATCTGCTGGCTCTCGATGAAAACATCTGCAACAATCCGAAACGAGTAAATGATTGCTTTGATTTTGAGAACGATTGCATTCACCGCACCGCAGGAGATGAATCATGGGTCACCGGCTATGACCGCCGCCTGCTCAAGCTCGCCTTCAACCTTT
>JBGVFW010000462.1:0-34549 GCA_045121315.1 Eubacteriales bacterium | reverse complement strand
CAAGGTTGAATGTCTGACTTGTCATTATTCACCATCCTTTCGAGGGCTTCAATCCTCTTTTCTTGGTCTTGTACTACTGCCACTAAATCGGCTATGATTTCGTCGTATCTCAAGCCGATAAAGTCTGTTTCTGTATCTTCTACGTAAAGCCCCCAATCCTCATACATAGCTTTGCTGACTTCCTGTGCGATAAAGCCGTGGTGCTTGCGGTTGCTTGTTCCATCTTTGAACTTGAACTCGCTGGGCTTCAAAGCCATGATAAACGCTTTTGCTTTTTCGGCTATGAGCTTTTTGATGCTCTTTTTCTTGCGCTTGTCGGAAACGAACACCGCGCCGCCGCTTGAGTTGTAAACCGTACTGTAAAACTGCACCCCGCCATTATCAAACGTGACACGGCTATTATTACCATCAAAACTTACTTCTGCTCTAATGTATGTGGGATGGTTCGCCCAATAGTTAAGCTGTACGCGGTCAACGATTAACGTTTTAAATACGCCCTCGCCCTCGCAAACAAGCCCCGAACCGCCAAGCCAACCGCTCATGCTATCATCGGAGTGCACATATAGCTGTGGCGTAGTCACTCTATCTTGTGTCAAATATACATACCGTGCCATTGATGTAGGGTCGTTAGCGTCACCAAAGAAAATACCTGCTTTGTTTCCGAGCAACGGCGTTGATGCAACTGTGAAAATATTCGCACCGTTGTTGTAAAAACTAAGGTTTCCACTATCAAGAAACGCATAAGTTGTATCATCGTTCGGCTTGTAGCTGTGAAAGTCACCTCTTAGCGATAAGTTACCCGTGAGGTCGATTTTGTTAGCCTTTATGCTGACCGTTTCCGCGCTTTGGTTGATACTAGATATGATATCGCCTTTTACAACCGTAGAATCTAAGCCATCTGCGGTATAACTCAGCGTTGCCGCCTTGTAGCTTTCCGTTGTGCCTGTTACCGAGAAGTCAAATAGATATATTTTAATTCCCGAAACGAAATCGAACTTAAACGCCGGAAAATCACCATCTGCGCCACTATAAGGGTTTGACTTATGCGCCGTGTTCCATGCTCCACCTGTTGAATATGTCACACCTGCTTCAACCGACACGGATGGTTGAAAATGCGTAAGTCGCTTTGTGTAGATATACCCTGTATCATCATCGTAATACTCAATGTAGAAAAATCGTGTAATTTCGCTAAACGAGTGCGCTCTATCGACCTGCATTTTATACGAGTATGAAGCAATAGGGTTCCCGACATAATCTGTTAAAACCTCAAGCGTCGCGCTACCGCTACCAAGATTTACGCCGTCTAAAACTAACGCTTTGTATATGGTGCCATCAACCGTTATGTTTTCGTAGTAATAATCAGCGGTTCCACCGCTTGAGGTTAACGTGAATCTCGATAAGTTGCTGAAAAAATCAACTGGCAGGTAATTGTGAAGCAGGTTAAGTGTTTCCCTTGCCGAAACGCTCAAAGCGCTTGCGTCAAGCGTTCCCGCTTCTATCCTGTCACCACGCATCAATCCCGAAGTAATGAACGATGCAACTATTGAACCGTCGGCAGTTATTGCCGTTCCGTATGTACCATTGTAGCCAGTGCTTGAGAATCCCAAGCCGTTTTTATTCCAGCGCCACACATTAACAGCCGTGTCAATGCTCGGCGTGTCCATAATGAGTATTTCATCGGGTTCGCCGTTTCCGTCGCTATCGTGAAGTATCACATAGCCGCCGTGATTACCTGTGATTAACGCGGTACTGTTTGCAATCGCGCTTTGTAACATCATTTGAAACGGGCTTGTAACGTTGTTTACTGCGTCTATAAGCTCAATGACTTGGTTTTGTATCTTCGGCGTTGCGGACGCTAAAACAACCTTATTTCTTACGGGATAATACGGATAGTTCCAACGCTCAACTATCTGATAGTCAAGCCGTCTTTCTGCCGCATCGTCAATGAGTGTAATTACATTGAAAAGTGAAAAATCTTCAAAGCCGTATAACTCGGGGTTGGTGTTAGCAAGGTCTAAAACGTCGCAATCATATGACCGTTGCGGTATCGCGTTTTCTGCCAGCTTTGCCCTTGCATCATCAAGTAGGCTCTGTGCGTCGGTGTATCTTTCATCCTTCCAGTACGCGGATATAACCTTGTTTGTATACGTGAAATCTTCTACGTAGTTTTTGCCGCCGTTCAGCTCTGCGAAGGTCAAACCGTCCGCGCCCTCTGCGTATAGCCTTGTGCAAAGGTCGGTACTCTTACCCTTGAAGTTCAGCTCCCGAAGGTTTAAATCACGGGTCGCGAACGCTCCCATGTTGGTATAGCCTTTTGGATTTATGATCGTGACTATTTTATTGGCTGAATCGAAACGGAACCGCACTCCGTACACGTTGCAACAATCCTGCAACACCTTCCAAGCTGTCACGTTGTAGTCGGTTGTTGTGTCGCTTGTCGGAATGGTGCGGCGCATTGTTATGTTTGAATGGTCTATGCAAGCCCAACCCGCAGGAAGGACGGATAAAACCGTTTGATTGACCGTTGCGCTGTTGTTGGTGTATTTCTCGTACATAACGCTTTTCCATGCGTCAATGTCAATCTGAGCTACAACCTTTACCCGCTCGTTACCTGCGTCAATCTGCTTGATGATGTACACGTTCTCGTCGCGGTCGCGTATCTTCGCTTCTTCGACTATGTACTTATATACGGGGTCTCTCAAGGATATTTCAAAAACAACCTCGTCAAGCCCGCTTGATAGCTCTCTTATGTAGTAATCATCGTTCGATATCGGATAACCGTTTGAGCCATTAAATACTGTTAACATCTTATGCCCTCATTTGCTTATATTTGCCGCTTATTTTGAGTTTTCACAGATAACATGGATAATACGTTACCTTTGGTACATCCGCCGCCGTAAACTGGTTTAAACCGTTTCTTACGCTCGGAAAACTTATCCACTCTTTTGCAGTCGTTGGCGCTCCGTTCTTGAGGAACCTTTTCTTTATTCCATCAAACACAAGCACGTCGCCAGCCGTGACCGCTCCGAAGTCAGCCCCAGCTAAATAGTAATGGTCGGCGCTCTCCGATACTGTGACTTCTAAGCAACAATCCATCTTTGGAAGTGTGCCGCGCGCGTAGAACTGCGCACCGTTCGCCACTTCGATTAACCTCTCATGCTGGATGCCCGATAGCTTGTAAGTGCACTCTATAAGTATTTCCACGCCGTCAACGCCCTTTGTCTCGCTCTCTCCGATGCTATTAAGCATACATCTGTAATAGAAGCCATCGGGCATATAGATTTCACAGCCGCCGAACATTTCCATTTCGCACATGGACTTTTTTTCAATCGTTTCATGCAAACTCTTGCCGATATACACAAGGGTAAAACTCACGGATTTTAACCCGTAAGTCTTATCCATAAGCGTATAGTGTGTGCGGTTCCTGCCTTGGAAATAATCGTTTGTTATCTCACTACCGCCGATTTTGATTGAATCGCGTAGTGCTTTAGCTCCGAAGGATGCTATATCTTTGTCGTTAATAAAAATCTTCTCCATGCTATCTACTCTCCCAAGCTAACTGCTCACCCATATCCCAAGCCGTAGCCCTTGCAATCTCGCGTCCGTTAAGGCTTAAAGGTACTTCGATTACTCGGTTAACGGTGTTAAGCATACGGGAACTAAACGACGCGCCGATATCTTTCGATACGCTGTCGGTGTTCGGCAGGTTGTAATTTACATCCATACTCGCGTCAAGTGCCTTGCGGGAAACTTCCTCAGCCGCATCTGCTACGATATCCGCGTTTTCTTCAATTCCTTGCGCTTCTCCTGCGTCAATCTGATATCCTACTTCATCCTTAAACCTTCTTGACGGCGAGTGAATACCAAGGAACGCTTTAGCCGCATTTAACGCGGTTTTTGCTACACTCTTTGCCGCGCTAACAATTGCATCAGCGCCAGCCCTCAAGCCGTTAATGATACCGTTAATGATCTGTGTGCCTAAGTTATTCCACTGGATGTTCCTAAACGCATTAAAGGCGTTTGCTCCTGCGTTGTGCAGGAAGTTTGATATATTGCTTGCCATAGACGAGATACCGCGAGATATGCCGTCCACGATGAAACGTCCGAGGTTCAGCCAGTCAATAGCTTGTATTACCGCGAAAATCATCTGTACTATTTTCGGGAACTCAGCAATTAACGTAGGAATTGACTGCACGATACCTTTAAGAAGTATTAAGATGATATCCACGCCAGCCTTTAGGATTTTAGGCATATTGTCATTTATCACGCCGCAAGCATTGATGATGATAGAAGGAACGTACTGCAATAGCGTAGGCAAGCTATTAGCCAAGCCTTGCATCAAGTTTTTAATAAAGTTTATTCCGCTATCAACGAACTTCCCTGCGTTGGTTCGTAGGTTCTCGGTGAACTTTAGTACCATCGGAAGGGCGTTGCTCAAAAACTGCGGTATTTGGCTAACCAAGCCAGCCCCCAGCTTTTCAACGAACTCAGCACCACGTTTTAAGAACTCGGGCGCTTTAGATTGAATCGAATCAATGAGATTTCTTACTAAATCCCCGCCTTTTTCAAGGACAACAGGCATCATCTGCCCGAATCCTTCCACAAGTCTTGGAAGGATGGTTCCAAAAGCGTTAATAACATTGTCTGCGGCTTGCAATGCTGTGTCTGCGAACTCTTTCGGGTCGATTGTACCTGCTAAGAAGTTAGCCCATGCCGCTTTCATGGAATTTACTGAACCTTCAATCGTTCCCGCCGCTTCTGCCGCCGTGGTTCCTGTCATGTTCAATTTTTTCTGCATGACAGAAACGGCGTTGATGATGTTGTCAAAACTCAGTGAGCTTGCATCGACTGTTACGCCTAATTCCTTTTGAATGTCCGTCATAGCCGCAGTGTCTTTGATAAGTCGTTCCATCTCCGTTTTTGAACCTCCATAGCCCAAACGGAGCGAGTCCAACATCATGTATTGCCCTTTGGCGAAGTTTGCGTACGTCGCTTGCAAGGTTCCCATATCGGTTCCGAACGTATTTGCGTTGTCGCTCATATCGCGAATCGCTCTGTCTGCAATCCCTGCGGCTTTCTTTGTGTCACCGTTCAAGCCCGATATGAGAGAAGCACTAAAGCCCGTTACAGTCTCCATATACTCATTTGCGGACAATCCTGCGGTCTTATATGCTTTATTCGCGTTGTCTATGACTTCTTGCGCGTTCGCTTCGTATAACTTTTTAACGCCACCCATGTTCTGCTCTAAGCTGGCTACTTGGTCGAGTGCGTCAGCCGCTACCTGCTTACCTGTCTCGATTGCTTTCGCTCCCAGCTCAACAAGCCCAGCACCGATTCTGCGAAGCGCTCCTGTCCATATCTCGCCAAAAGCACTACTTCCCGTGTCAGCCGCGTTTTTAACCTTACTGTTTGACTGTTGTAGTTTGGATTCTATACCGTCGTCGTTTATATCAACGTCGTAAATTATCTTACCATCTGACATTAGTTAAACCCTCTGCAACCTTTAGCCATTGCTGTGCTAACCGTTGTTTCTTTACTTCGATAGGTTCATCAAGCGCAACGGCGCGTTTTGCCTTAATGATGCTATCTACATAATCGCTGTTATCTTTGGTTCTTTCGGGTATCTTCATACCGCGAATCTTTATTGTCCGTGATAACTCCGTGTTCTCGGGTATTCCCTTAAAAAGAGCAATAAAAACACGCCAGTCCATTTGATTACGAACGGCGTATAGGTCGATGCCATATGTTTGCAGGAATGCCGCATAAATCAAGTCTGCGTCCTGCTCGAAGTCAAATAATTTTTGATCATCGGCGTTTTTCTTTTTCTTAGGGAATAACTCATGCACTATTAGCTCGAATATTTCTTGTGATACTGGCGCGTCAGACAGGTTTTTAACCGTTAGATAAATTTTCTGAGCGTCCGTCAGTTCTTCACTCGGAAACACCTCTGCTAATAGCGTTAACACTCTGTTGTAGTACGGATGGAACCCGTATTCAACGTTATCGTAAACTATCGTTGCGTTGGGTCTTGATTGCAACGTCATTTCATTATATTTTCGATACGCGCCATGTTTTTGTTCATTTCGTTATCTATCTCAGGCACGATGCACTCATTGACGAATGGAACCACCGCGCAATAAGCGTCCATGTGTCGGAAGTTACATGCTTTCAAAAGCTCGTTTGTTTTCATCGCTCCAAAGATGGTGATTAAGTAAGAGTCGATGCACTTTGTCATGGACTCCTGCAACTCTCCGAGTGTCTGTACCATTGTCATTATGTCCGCACCTTCTGACTTTGCGGACTCCTGCACTGCCGTGATTTTCTTCTGTGTGTCCTGCATCTGCTTGCTAAGTGCAGGAATATTGTTCATGTAGTCGTCAACCGCTACGTCTACGGATGCCTTGAAAACAACCTTGCCGCTTTCATCGGTCAACTGCATTTCTTTACATACATGTTTTACTAATTTAGCTTTATACATTTTTTCTCACTCCCCATTAAATAGGGGTACGCCCTCATAAGAACGTACCCCGCATAATCAAGTTCCGCTTGCTGAAACAACGGTTGCACTTCCAAGTCCTACAACCTTGAAGGTTGCACCGTTAACCATTGCAACGGTAATCTTCTTTCCGTTCGGTATCTCATAAGTGAAGCCACTTGTGAGGTCGTTCCAATCAACGATGATATCACCGATTGCGGCAGATGCCACAGTATCACCGTATGTATACACGAACTTGCAACCCGCATCGGGATATGTAGGTGTGATCGTGATAGTTGTTGTTCCTGCTGTGCCGCCGTAAACGGATGCTACTGTAAGTTCCGTTGTAGGTGCTACCGTATCAACGACAGGCGCGCCCTTGAACGAAAGAGTTACATTTACTGAGCCGCCGTCTGTGGTCGCTCCACCGAATGACTTCATATCTGACAGTGTAACCTTTGAAGTAAAGCGGGTTACTGAGCCGTCAGCCTTTGGAATGGAAATACGCAGGTTTGTGTCACGACCTGCCATAAGATGAAACTTGTTGTCAAAAATATAGTCCTGTGCCGCATCCCCTACAACTCTTGTACCGCTAAGTGTGTACTTGGGATGTATGCCAGTTACGAAGTCGCTACCGAATCCCTTATCACCTAAGAAAAAGTATTCGTTAACAACGTCGTTCAAACTCTCGTCGAGGTTGTCAAAACCCTGGTCAAGAGTAACCCATGTTCTGCTTGAAGCGTATGGGGTTGTATCAAGCTCAACCTTAACGCCGTACTGGGTCAAAAGAAACTGTCCATCAAGCATTGTTCAATTCTCCTTTCAGTCCTTTATGATAGAATTTAACCGCGATACTGCTACCGTAAATCCACTTCGCACGTTCTGATTCTTCAATTGCAATCAGTCGCGGGCTGGCTATTGTCTCTATTGAATAGATATGCCAGTTATCGCCCTGCGGATAGTCAGCGCGAAGCATTAATTTACGGTGTATCTTGGACAATTCCTGTGTTATATTCTCTTGACTTGCGCTTTTGCCATTTAGCGTGATATTAAGCACATAGTCGGTATCTTTATCTTTGTATATCCTTCTCGGTGCACCGTAGCCCCCGAGGGCGATACTCTCTTTTGTCGGGTTGCTACCTAGCACCACAAGATACGTGGTTAAGCCCTTTACCATATCAAGTAATGCGTCTATCACTTCAAAATCCATATCAACCCAACTCCTTCATAGCGTTTTGTGCAACCCGTAGCCATTTCTCATGGTTTACGGTCTTTGAATGTTCAAGCCACTGCGTCATTGTTCCTGCTGTGGTGTGGTTGTGTATTTGGTGCGTACCATCGGGGTAACACCCGTAATACTGATAAGCCGCGTATGGCGTGTTATACGTTACTTTCGTTTCGCCGCCTATTTCCTCAACTCTTGCGCTGTCTCGTAAGCTGTGCTCGTCGTCGCTGGGCACATACTCGCGAGAATCGGCTATTATTTGGTCTGCAAGTGCCTTTTCTGCAAGTTTCACGCTTCTCTTTATCTTCTGAGCCACTTTCGCGGTGTCAAAAATAACTTTACTGCTCATACAAGCCCTATCTCCGTATGGTGAACTCTTGTTGCTGGTACGTCGGGTAATGCGTCCACCGTTTCAACCGTGTACGTCATGCTCTGTCCTGTGCATCCTGTTACGTCAACAGTAATATTCGCCCCGATTGTTTCAGCCGCTACCTGCCACGCTAAATAGTCGTAATTCGGAGTGCTTCTTCTCCCGTCGATGAAAAGAAGTGCTCTTAATACAACTTCTTCGTTCGATACATTCTTTTTAGTGGCGTTAGTAGGCTGAATATGTACGTTTGATACCGTGAAATCTTCATACACAGCTTCTTGGTACTTATTTATTGATGTAGGCACGTGAAAAACCGCCGTGTCCTTTAACATTACGCTTGGGATAGGTCTTAACATAACAAATACCCTCCCCCGCGTATCTGCGGCACGTCAAACGTTGCAACCTGCGGATTGAGTAACCCAGTACCTTCAAGATAAGCCATGCACATAGGCGCTGTCATGCTCTGCGCCGCCGTGAGTGCTTTTGCACCTATCCCGCTACCCTTCTGAATGGTTACTTTTCCGACAGTGAAGCCCTGTGACGTATCTGCTCCGATTACGGCTGTTTCTATGCCCTGCAATGAATAAAACTCAATCTGTGCACATATCGCGTTTTTAACGCTCTCTTGGATGCTTTCATGGAAACTATCGAAATTCTTCAAAGCTCCCTTTGTGATGATGTTTACAAGTTCTTCGGCTCGTTTATCAAACCGAGGAAAAGCCGCCGTATCGACGGCTTCACCCATATAAACTTGTGTGTAATATTCCTCGGTCACGATCATTTCTTTATCTCCTTATGACTTAGCAACAACAGTAGCGTTACCACCTGCAATCACAAGTCCAGTTGCCTTGTTAACAAGCGCAACAGTTGCAACCTTGCCGCTTGCGGCTGTGATATCTGAGCCGTTTGTGAACTTCGCCCATGTAGCGCCGTTAGGAAGTGCGGCACCATATGTAAGCGATACTGCGTTTGTATCAACAGCAACGTAAAGTTCAAGTCCGTTGAAGGGGTCGCCAATGCTGTTAATCATAGCGCCGGTTGCGTCAATCTTTGTATCTCCGCTAACCTTACCTGCTACGGATGTTACTGTAAGCGCTCCGAGTGTAGGAAGTGCCTTTGAAGCGTAGAAGCCAGCGCTTCTGTTCTTGAGGGCGAACACATCATAGTAGTATGATTCATAGTAAACGTCCTTGCCGTGTGTTGCGGCTGTTGCAGGGCTGATCATGGATGTTTCATAAACGATAGGTGCAATTACTGCGAGAGGGTCGATGAAAAGCATATTAATCTGTACTGCGTTTGCGTCGATAACCCAGCCTTCTGTGAAGTCGTAAAGTGACTTCATCATGTCGGCAGGTGTCTCAACAATCTTGATGCCGTCGAGTTTTGCAATGTTTCTATCAACGTTCTGAATACCACCGCCAACTTCAACGAAACGTGTAATGCCTGCGGCTTCTTTAAGAAGTTTGTAAATCTGAGGGATGATGTGACATACAACCCTATCACGGTTTACCCTCTGATCTGTCATATATGCAACAGCTTCATCCCACTTCTCAAGGATGTTTGCTGTTGTAAGTGTTGTTGCATCAACACCGCCGAAGTCGTCAGCAAATGACGCAATCTTTGAAGCGGCGTATGCGTCCATCTCGGGAATCTTCTGTGTCTCGTTGAATGTCTTTGTTGCCTTGGCAATAGTAGCAACGTTGTTGGTCTGTACTGCATCCATAGGGTCAAGGATTGTATCCCATTCTCTATACATTGCCATCTGCTTAGGCTCATAGTTGGTGTTAAAGTTTCTGTTGAACTGACCGTTGATAGAATTTCTGTTAACGGCTCTTGCTCCGCTAACGGTCATTGAAGGCACCATAACGGTGTCGCCCTTGATAGGCGTATAGTCGCTGTTGTTAGGCGAAGTATACACCTCAGCGAAGTAAGACAAATAAGGGTATGCGTTCGCAAGTGATGCTGAATAGTCCTTTGCGTAGTTAATTGGTTTCTGTACGAAATCTGACATTTTGTTTTCTCCTTTTCAAAAGTTATTTGTTTGGCACAAATCCCCATAGCTTATCGAAGGAAGGTGCTTCGTCGCCTTTTGGCATTGTTCCGCTTGTTCCGCCTGCAAACTGTGGTGTTGCTTTCTGTTCCTCTGTCTGCATAGCAAATAAGTCGGGCATTGTTGTGGAAAGTTCTGTAAGCTGTTCGTTGTAGGGCTTATGTTCTGCCCCGTGGTCGAGCTTATCCCACACCATATCTTTGTACGGCGCTTTCACCACTGCGAAATCTTCTGTTCCGAACGCTTTCAGCTTCTCGTTTTCAGCCATAAGGCTTAAATACTCCGCGCTTTCAAGCACGTTTACTTCGGCGGGTTTCACAGCTTTCACAGCTTCGTCTATCTGTGCTTGTATATTGCTTTTTAACTCGTAATCGCCAAGTGCTCTACCGCTCTCGGTCATTACGTACTCAATCTGTTCGTCTGTTAACCCTTTTTCCTTGAGGTTTGTGCGTTTAAATAGTGCCATCGTTCATCCTTTCTTTACCGCCTTGGACTGGGCGAGTGCGTGTTGTTGCCGCGTGTCACGCTCCGCGAATTTGTGTATAAAAAAAGCACGTCATGCGTGCTTGATTTACCGAGGGAGAACCTTTCTTAATCTGTTTTAGGCAGTAGCTTTCACGGTCGAGGAAAAAGCCGCGAGGGATAACGCGGAAAAACTCTCCGAGGGTTCACCATAATGTATAGGAGGAAAAAGTTATGAGTTAGTCGTCATATTCCATTGTGCCGCTAACGGGTTCATTTTCCATTAAAACGCCCGTCTGCATACGTTCTTTAAGGGCTTCGATACAATCCGCAAGAATTATGTTTACGCCCTCTAACAGCTTATTTTTAGCTTTCTCGTCGGTCAGCTCGTCGGCGGTCTGTGTGATATCTGCCGCTCTGAATAAAGCACGGTTGACATCTTCCAATGCTCCATCCTCAAATTTGCGCTCTATTATCTTTTCTTCCATCACTTACCGCCTTTCTTCGTGGTTTTCTTGGGCTTTTCTTCCGCAGGAACTTCCTCAGCCTGCTCTTTCTTTAACTTTGGTCTGTCTGCTACAAGCTCCGCAAATGTTGCAAATGTCTTGCCGCAGTTCTTGCAGGTGATACCTTTTTTTGTTCCTACAAGATGCTCGACTTCGTGTCTACATTCCATTGTGTCAACCTCTCTTTCATTTCTTGATTTTGGGTCGCATCTGAACGACCGTGTTTCGTTTAGTAACTATCTGCTCACGATCATAACGCCGTGTCCTGCCTGTCTGCTCTATGAACTCTCGCATTTTGGCTTGTGCTTCTCTGATATATCCTTTGTCCTGCTCGTCTGCCGCATCCCCGAGAAGTTCAACATACCTTTTAGCCCGTCTGATTTCGCGCTCTAAAAGCCTTTGCTGTTGGCTTTCTTGATACTCCTTAGTATTCTCGGTTTCGGTCTGTATATCCTCTTTAACAGGCTCAGAAACGCCCGCAATCATAGGATATGGAACGTGACCGCAGTTTATTCCGAACAGCCCCGCAGGTTCGCCGTAGCTCGTTTCGTGAATGGATTTAAAACGGTATTTTCTGCCGTTCCCCAGTGTGATTTCTCCACCGTTCCCGCTCCACGAATAAAAACCGCCTTGATATGGATAACATAGCGGTCTTGCTCCTGCGTGTGCCGACACTTGGAAAACGTCTGAGCCGTATTCCTGTTGTCGTGTCTGTATAGATTGGATGTATGTATTGTGAACCGTTGTACGTATGTTCATATTCACATACGCTTCGGCTGTCCATGCTCTATTAAGGCGGTCGTAGTAGCCGATTATCCCTGCATCATTCAGCTTTCGTATGCACTTTCGAAGTGCTTTCGTCCTGTTTTCAGTTCCCTCTACTACGGATGCCGCCGCCTTATCAATTTCATGTTGCGCAGATTGTAGCTGTGCTTCTGTTTCTATGGTTTTAATAGCCGCCTTGTTCATTTCCTGCCTAAACTGATAAACGCCCGTCTGATAGGCTTCAAGGCTTGAATTAAGCATTGTTTGATTGACAATGTTTAATTGGTCTGCGGCTTGATTGCTTAACGCTTGTGTTAGTTCAACCGTTCCGTCTGTTACTGGTGCGGTCAAATAACCTTGTGCCGCCGCGTCAGCTAACTTCTGTTCAATTTCTCCGAGTGCTTCTAAACGGCTTTCGTTCATAGCGTCCTTGATTTCCTTCGGCATTTTCTTGACGTAGCGGTTGATTATCTTTATGTTCTCTTCGGTCAACTGCCCCATTTCCTGCAACGTTTCAATCTCATGCAGTGCTGTCCATGTTGCCGTTGATTTCGATAAATGCTTTGCTATGTTGATAAGTAGTTCATCGGTCAAATCACTGTAAAGCTGTTCTATTGGTTCGGAAATATCCGCGATTCTCTGAGGTGTCATAACTTAATCACTCCGCAGTGTTTATCCGCATCATATCAACGTTAATTGCATTTACCTGTCCTTCGCGGGCAATCTGTTCCAATTCGGCGTCAGCCTGTTCCTCGGTCAAGCCCTGTCCATATTTCGGGTCTGTCAAGAATGTTTTCTTGCTCATCAGCTTTGCATTAACCAACTGGATGCCCTCGTTGATGTTTGTCTGTCTGTCCTGCGTTATTCCGTCGTCAAGCACGATAGAAACTTCGTAACCTGCTTTCGCAAGCTCAGAAACGCTTACACCGTCATATTGAAGGTCATATATTGAAGCAACCGCAATAATGTTCTCTACAAGACGAACGATTGCAGGTTTAATCATATTCTGGAAATTCTTAACGGTCTTATATGTCTTGCTGTTCTCGCTGACAACCTCGGTCGCTGTTTTCAAGCCGCCTTTTGCATCAAAGCTAAATGTTGATGCAGATAAGCCAGTTTGCAAGCACAGGATATTAAGCAAAGCGTTGATACCTGCTACGTGTTCCTCAACTCGAAGTTCAACTGAATTATCTTGTATCTTCAAGCTGTCGGGATCATCTGTTGAAAATGCTTCGTAAGTCTCGTCGGTCGCATCAAAGTAACGTACCATTTTACCGTTTGCATCGGGTACAGTCTTAATCATTCTCGCAGGAACGATAATACGCTTTTTGCCTAATCTAAATTCACGTACAAATGAATCATAAGCAACATCAAGCGCGTGAAGCGTGTCCATTGCGTTGCCGTAAATTGAAACTCCTAACGGGCTGTTGTCGTCAACGTTGTTTGCTGTCGGTGTCCGGAAGTAACTGAACAACGATTTAGAAATTGGAAGTTTAGCCCATTCTGTTATATATGGGTAAACAGCATTTAAAGGATATCTAAAGCCTAAAATATCCTGTGTTTCACTGTTACGCTTCATTTCTGAGCGGTAAAGCTCGTTCTTGATTGTGTACTCTGTACCATCCCATTGATGCCACTCAAGACGTGTGTAGTAATAACCGCCTTTTGCCTGTCGGTCAACAAAAACACCCTCTGTAACCTCTGCGTTATTCCATGCAGTTGGTACAAACTGGTCTGCCATGCAATACCCTATCTTGATTTCTCCGCTATCGGGTATTTCGTTGCCCTTGCTATCGTGCTTTACTTCATACCATACTTTCAACGCTTCGCCGCCGAGTGCCGCCGCCTGTTCGATTGCTTCAAGCATTTTCACGTTGAAGTTGTTTTTCTCAAGAACAGTGTTTACAAACTGGTGGAGCTTGTCGTTTTCCACATCGTCCACACCGTTTGTTGATAAGTTTACTTCGCACTGGTCTGTCCAAACCATGCCCGCAAGCTCTGAGCAAACAGCCTTTGCCATATTCAAGAAGCTGAGCTGTCTTTCTGCCTGCGGGTTTGCGATTGTCGGCGCTTTGATAACGTGCCATGCCTTATAAAAACCTCTATACACAAACTTCCACGGGAAAATCCCGAAGTTATAAAACTGATTGTACGCAGGTACGCCGCCAAGTTCGAAAATGTCTTTGTACTCCTTTGACATTTTTGTATCTGCGGCGGTTGCCAGTGCCTTATCGCTTACGTTGTTCATAAACCTCTTTAACCTCTCGACTATCTTCATGTTTACCTACCATATTAAAATAAATCAATTTTAACCGTTACCCCGCTAATGCTCTGCGTTCGCATTGTCGCAGGTCGTAATTTATAATCGGTTTGTCGGATATAATCCCGCGATATTATTTACCTGCATTAACGAGATAACGATAATATATTAATTTGCATCAATTCCATAAGCCGTATTGCTTCATAAAGTAGTTATTCCCGTACCGCGTTCTATCCATTACGTGATTGTATGCGTCTATCGGGTTGCCTTTATCATCAACGCAGTAAAGTCCTACTTCCGTCAAAAACGGCTCAATCGAATATCTATCATCATCAACCAAGTAAAAGCGGTCGTTTGAAATACAGTTTTGTAGCATTTCTATGCCGCACATAAGCCCTTTTGTAGTTCCCTTGATATCATGTGCGTTATTGTCCGCTCCCTGCGTCATAAGCCCTAATTTTTCGATTTCAAGCCTAAGAGCTTTACACGCGGGGTCTATCATTATCGTTGATTCTCTCATTCGGTACTTACTGCGCATATACGGGATAAACTCGCCCACAATATGCTTTGCTTGGTCTGACATAGCCATCGCACCGCCGTTGTAATACCAATCACCAACGCAACAAACAACGTAGTGATGTGTACCTGCAAGCGGGTTGCCTGCGTCGCATACAATGAAGCATCCTATTGATGTTGCGTCCGTTGTTCCTCCGTCACCTGCGAAATACATTTCTATCGGTGCTAATCTATCGGGAATGTAGTTTAAAACGTGCTTGTCTTGGTCAAACATGAAGTAAATAACGCCCTGCGGTATTGCTCGTTCTCCAAGCCAATCACGCTTATAAAGAAACGGCGATTTACTACACGCTTCTTCAATCTCTTTCAACCTCTGAGGGGTTAACACTGGGTTATCGTGACAAGTCCAGTGCATCCACTTGGTGTCCTGCACTTCAAAAACCTGTGTGATAACAGGATGTTTCGGTGCAGGTGGGTTAAGGTCAGCTATTAGCCATCTGTCTTTAGCGGCGTAGGTTCTACGGAAACATTCTTGTATCATATCCATGTGTAACAGATTGATTTCGCAGAAGTAAACCGAACCTAGCGACATACCTGTTATAGCTTTGTGGCTGTCAGCTTTGCCGCCGCCCTTCCAGTATATTTTCTTAATACTTCCATCGGGGCAGGTAACAAGTAAATGTGCTCCCGAATCGTCGTGTGATACTCTCGAAAACCCTTTGAATATATGTGTAAGTCCGAACCCGTCACCGTCAAATATCAATCGGTAGGCTTGTTCGGATGAGTAACCAACAACTAAATGTGATACGTCGCGACTAGCTAATACGTGCATTGCAAATCGAGCTGTTGCCGCAAACGTCTTCCCGCTACGTGGTGAACCTTCGCACACTTCAAAAGTGTGGTCGTATTTATCAAGAATGAATTGTTCTTGCTTTGGGCTGAACTTAATCATTGTTCATGTTCTTTCGTGCTAAATCAGATAGAGCACTTAACAGTTCGTTTCCGCCATGATCAATAGCAACCTCGTCTTTCTGTCCTAACAGATTCTTTCCAAGCCATATTGCCATTGTCGGGTTCTTTTCTGCTAACTCGAACTGGTAACGCCTTAATGATTTCTTACCACCTGCGGAAAATCTTTTATAGACATCACAAAAACCCATTCCATATTCACGTTTACACCAAGCCGTTAATGTTTGCTCGTTAATGCTGAATATGTCGCATATTTCATCTTTAGTACATAGGATTTTGCAACATCCCTCAAATTCTTTCTTGTCTATTTCGGTTAAGGGTCGCCCGTTTGGTTTCCCTGTTGGTTTTCTTGGCATAACTTCAACTCCCTCTTTTATCTCCCCTAATGTTTTTTGCGCAAGAAAAAGCACCACCGTTTAGGTGATGCCCTCTCTCGTGCGTTCGTCTTTATATGAGTAGGAGGTAAAACATTGGGGTTTTGGTTATGATTGACTTCTTTACTCTTTGATTATATCACTATATGTAGTGACATTTCGTGACAGGTTTACGCTATTTTGTTATACCCATACGTCAAGCGAATAGATTGTTTCACAGTGCATCGCATCGTCATACTCTTTTATGTGCTTGCTTACCTCTCTTGAAACTGTTTCAAGCAACACTGCTTTTACTGCTATTTCCTCTCCCTGCAATGCTTCGGGGTTGTCTCTGAACTCCCTGCGGCGTATTGATTGCTTGTAGCTTATATGCTTATACTCTCCCATTGGGTTGATAAGCTGTTTTGATTTTATTTCCCTGTCTACGGATGCCTTTATCATTTCTTCTGCTTCTTGCCGCTTTCTCTTTTCCTCGTATGACCTTATCTTCCAATCTTCCATCTGAATGGTGACGTTTTCAATTTGCTGTGCATCCAGTTCCCTAAGCTCCTGCAACGTTCCTATCTCCTTGTGCAGTTCCTTGTTTTCCCTTGTCAGCTTGCTTATCTCTCCCAGCGTTACAACCACGATAACACAAGCCATGATCAAAACCGTAATTACTATTGTGCTTTCCATTTCTTCTCCTGCTCCTTTCTGAGTGCCTTTAACCAGTCATATTCATATGTATAGCCGTGAATGTAGCCTGTCGGTGACTGTACCCCCCAAAATCTTCTTTATAAGTGCCCTAAATAACATCCATATAGTTATTTGCATATCTTTTCCCCTTACTCTTTCCCGAAAACAATCGTTAAAGTACCGATATACACCCCGATAAATAACGTGCTTGTTTCGATGCTAACTCCCAGCCTAAAAAATAACGTGCTGTGGAATATTGAAACAAATCTTCCGTGATAAATTACCTCGTATGGTTTCGTTTTATATCACCCCCTCAAACTCAAAATGCAAAATCCGTCTGCCAGTCCGTACTCGGGGCAATCCCGAAGGATGCACCCCACTTTCTTACGGATAAAGCGTCCTGTGAATGTGTTTTCTGCTCCTATCTCTCTTAAAATAAGCGTGTCGCCTATCTTGTACGGTCTGTCGTCCTTACGTATCTCAAACGTTTTATCTCCCGATACAACCGCGTCAAAGTATGGCTTTAAAATCTTCAACTCATGCGTCATGTGTTGCCCTCCATCTTTGCACCGCAGTGGCAATACGGGAACTCAGCAAGGCTCTTTCCGACCTCATAGAACGGTGCGACTGAGATTAAGCGCCCGCACTCCGAACAACGGTAGAACTTTACTTTCTCGTATGGTCTTAAATGCTCGTCACTGCTCTGATATACCCATCTTCCGCGCTTTTGCTGTTCCTGCTTTGCTATCTTGTCTTTGATATGCTCCAGCGTTTCACGCTTATGTGGATAATCATTCATTTCATGCCTTAGTGCTGTGTGAAGAAATACGTTTTCCTGTGCCGTTAGAAACATTTTTCTTTACCCCCTTTTTCTCTGCTATCTCTTTTTCGAGTTGTTTTCTTTTGAGGTGCTGGGCTTCTTTGATAATACCCAGCCCCTCTTTTACAATGATCAGTAACCGTAAAAGTAAATCAGCCGCAAGCGGAACCAAAATCATAGCCGCTATGTACAACATGATTATCAAGTAATCTTTCATGCCCCCTCCTTTTCAGCCAGTGCCGCGATTGCTCTTTCATGGATTCTCAACACCTGCCTTACTTGGAAGTTAACTCTTATCGCTACCTGCTCCCACGTTAACGGTCTGCCCTTGTCCGTGTCCAAGTAGTAGTAACGTAGCACTTCCCTGTCGTCGCTGTTCTTTAGCGTCTGAATGAGCTTTTCAACCTTGATGTGTCTGTCCTGCAAGTTTGCAAGGCTTGTTTCAAGTTCCTTTTGCATGTCCATCGCTTTTGATAAAACCGTACTCATTGTATCGCTGGGGCTTGTCTGTACCCTGTCGCGGTCGTATCTTATGCCGCTCGGTAACAATCCCATCTCTGCGCTTCTGATAAGCTCTCTCAGATGCTCGATTTCATAACGCTCTTTTCTCACCTGCTTGAACCACTCTTTCAACTCTCTTTTTCTCTGTTCCTGTTCGCTCATTCCGTCAATCCCCCTTTATCGTTCCCAAATTGATTTCTTTTTCAGCCAGTCATTTTCGTGTAGCCGCTCTATCGTGTCATTCTCTTGGCTGGTGTACTGGTACGGCGGGCGCAAAAACGCGTCCGTTAATGCTATGCGTTCAAATTCTCTCTGTTCTCTGCTCTTTCCTAACCCTATGTTTTTGACTGCCTGTCTCATAGCCGCGTTTGGCTTGTGTCCTTTGTGCCGTCCGTCCATTTTCTTATCTCCCTTCTTTCTCCCAACGGTCTTTCTGCATCATGATTATCTGCAATTCAATTAACATCATCCCGATGAACATACACCCCAGTGCTAGTGCTATTGCTGTTACTATTCCCATTTTCACCACCTTTCTTTGCTTTGATTGTTCCTAAATAACCCTCAGTTACCGACGGCGACAGCCTTATTTTTTCCCCTTGCAGGAATGTTCCATACTCGCACCCCTGTGTATTGTCGTATAGATATTCTTTGATGCAGTTGTCGCCGTCCTTCCTGCAAAAATACTTTCCGTCGTATTTCACGTACAATCCTTCTATCTCCTGTCCGCAAATCTCGCATTTCATAATCAAATACCCTTTCCCCTCATAAGCGCGTGTTAATAGTTTTCTACCAACTGTTTTTCCAGTGCTTCAAAGTCGTACCCCCTCTGTTGGAAATTGTTGAAATTGTTGTTTCTCTGTACTGGTTTTGCTTGTCCTTTTCTCTTGTCAACCTCCCCGTATACCCAGTTCTGTATACACAGGTTATGGTTTTTCTTGAGATATTCTTTCTTTTTGGTCGGCGCTAAACTCTCGATATACGTATCAAGAATCTTGATTGCTTCGGCTGTTCTTCCTTCGCCGTTCTTCTCATTAAGTCGCTTGTATTCTTCCTCTGTAAGTTTGACGTTTTGGTATTCCCCGTACTGGCTTTTCTTCGGTTCTTCCTTTTTAGCCTTTGGTTTTTCCTCTAACCGTTCGGTTTCTTTCGGTTTCCGTTCGGTTTCTTTGGGTTTTTCCTGCTTCTTAGGTCTGCCGCCTTTAGCCCCGTTTGCTCTGTTCTTCTCGCATTTCTCGTCGTACAGTTTCCTGTCTGCGTCAAACTTAGCCTTTATCATGTTGAATACTCCAAGAATTAAAGCGTCTTGTATCTCGTATTCATTCCCCGTCTGATACGCATATATCTTTTTGAATAACTGTCCTGCTTGTTCGTCGCTCATTCCCTCTAAAAGCGGTTGCCACTCGCTATACATTAAAAACGTTCGTTTCTCCATGTTGCCCCCTACTCTGCATCATCATGTATGTATATATACACATACGGCTCTTTCGCGTATTCCTTATAGATGCTTACTCTTACCACCTGTGAATCATCAACCCACGCCACACCGTTCAGTGCATCCATAACCGCTTTTGCAAGGTTGTCAGCGTCAGGCTTCTTCGTTGGTTTAATGGTTCCGTTAATCATCTGCTCAACCTTGTACTTTGGTGTGCTTTTCGGTATTGGAACCCCAAAACCGAGATTGACAATTAACGGTTGCTCACGATCATATTTGAAATTCTTGGTTGCTTGTCTCCAGTAGTCGCAAATGGCTTTTTCATATTTCGCTGTTTTGCTCGGCGTATATGTGTTAACATGGTTCCCTACTCTGCAGAATCTTGGTCTTAACTTTGGTTCGGGCTTTATTGGAATGGTTACGTTGAACCGTTTCACTTTTTACCTCCTATGCGGCGGTTTTCTGCGCCGCCGCTCGCGTAGTCTGATATATTTACAATGGCTTTCGTTCTGTGATAAATTCCAGCCACCAAAAGGACTAAATGTAGGATTTTCCGTACCTGTCGATAAAATCATTGATTGTCTTGTGGTAATGCTCCATCCACGTTTTCTGTGCGATTTTCTGCAATTCCCTGTCAAAGTTCCCTTTGTCATGCAGTAACATATGGCATCGGTGGCACAATCCCACGGTCAATCTATCTTCATCAGCCAGCTTCCGTCTGCCGCACCCGTGTATACAATGGTGAACGTCCGTTGCATACTGCCCGCACAGGTAACATGTGTCCATGTTCTTAGTTATGATGCTGTGCTTTTTCATTCTTCAACCCCCATACCTCTATCATTTTGGCTATTTCGTTCGGTGTTGCCGTTTCAATCCCTGCGTCTTGGCACTCCTGCACCGTTCCTGCAATTAGCTTTTGCATTTCCTCGGTGTTGTATGTGTGGCTCCCTCTATATATCCGATAGAAATAACACTCCGTTCCGTTTTCTTCGCTTATCTTCACAAGTGCTGTGTGTAAATACTCGATTTCCTGCATCTTTTCTGCGGGCACGTTGCTTTTAATAATCGCTTGCTGTCCGTCTATGTACTCGGGCTGACCGTATGCCGCTATCATCATGTTTTTACATTTCGCAAGTGATACGGGCGGTTGCTGTGCCTGTGCTAATTTCTGCACAAGCACATGGAAATAACTGTTTGCGTTTAAGCTCCTGCCCTTCCGCTCTTTATGCGGCTCTATATCCCATACCGCGTCTTTATCCATATCAAACAGCCACATTAGCACTTGCTGAGTATTGCCCGTCATTCCTTATCCTTTGTCTTGGCGAACCTGTGCATTGTTGACATAAAGCCCGCTACCGTCATATCATCGAGTGTCTTTATTCCGAATGGTGCAATAACTGCGGATATATCAATACCTGTCCTTTCAAGTTCAGCCATGATCTGTGCTTTCTGTCCTGCGTCGATTTTTGATAACATCGGGTCGCCTTTTGGTGTTGCCTTATTTGCTTTTTTCTGCCCGATAGGGAGACTTTCTTCTTCTGTGTCGTGCATTTCCTCGGTCGGGATGCAAAACGTTTGAAAACAAGCATATTTGAACGCCGCCGACATAGCCTTGTTTGTTGACTTGTCGCTCCTGTCCATTGCTTCACCGACAACCACACAATCAACGTTTGAACCGTCCTCGGTGTAGAAGGTGTATTTTACGGTCAAAACCGTATACATCATCGTTGTGCCGTTCTTCCCTGCTCGTTCTTCTCTCTGTGCATCAAGCACGGTGGGCGTAACAAATACTTTATTCTTCACCATTGCAGGGTTAAGAGCGTTCATAACTGCATCTATGCCCCTATATTTGTATTTGTCGTAGTCGTTCGAATCGTTCTTTCCGACTATTCCCACATCCTGCATGACCTTTGCTATTGCGCCGTAAATCTTACCTTCCATGTTTTACCCCTCCGTGTACTCTATCTCGTTGAATTCAATAAACTGTCTTACGCTTGCCGCATCCCAAGCCGATACCGTGAATGTTACTTTTCCTTCTTCCGCAGGAACTTCCAACGGCTCTGTTTCGGCTACTGGTTCAGCCTTTGCCGCTTCTCTTGCCGCGTCCGCTTCTTTCTTCTGTTGTTCTGCAAGCTCAATCTGTTTCTTAATCTCTATGTAATCAGTGTTCTTCTGTACTACTGCCGCAAGGTTGCCAGTTGTCTTGTAGGCTTCTAAAAGCTGTTCTTCAATTTCTGAGTGAAGCCCTTTGATAACATTCAAATCGTTCTTGATCTTGACAACCTGCTCCTGTATATCCGAGATAATCTCGTTATCTGAACACGTCGCGTTTTTCCATGTATTCTTATAACTTGCCGAGAATGGAAGATACTCCGCGAACTCTCCGACCTGCTCCGCATGAATCGCTTTTGCGTGTTCAATCTTCTCCGCTATTCTCTTTTCTTCAAACCCCTTCAACCCTGTGTCAATCATGTTGATAGGTTCATCAATCACCGCCAGTACTTCTTTTACTTTGCTTTCAAATTCCTCATAAGGCTTGTTGAAGGTTTTCTTTACTTCCTTCCTGCGGTCGTCCACTGCCTTACGAATCTTTCTTAGTGTTGCTAAATCTGCTTTGCGTTCCTTGATGTTTCCTTCGTTAAGCTCTAGCTCTAAATAAGCTGTCATTTGAAGCCCTAACGCTTCTTTGATTTCCTCAAAATTGCTCTCAATTACCCCCGCAGTCTGTGTTACCTTTACTTCGATTTCGTTCATGTTTTACCCTCCATATGTTTATTTGTTGTGTTGTCTCTCAAGACTCTCGCTACGTTTCATAACCCTCTTTGCGTATCTGCTTATCTTCCCCTGTTCACCTTTTCGCACCGCGTCTTTTTCCCCGTGGTAAATCATCAATACCGTGCTTACTTCCTCATATTCCTCGAACAGCTCCGCGAGATAATCAGCCGCAACCTGCACATTGCTGTCAAGGTCGTATAAATCCTTTACCCCTAAAGTTTTCATTCTTTGCTTGTGGCTTGCCTTGTGAATCTGCATTAAGCCGTGGCAACTACCATCCTTGCTTGTTATGTCTGCTGTGTATCTGCTTTCCTCATACGCGATACTTTCCAACAGTTCGGGGCAAATCCCGTATTCCTCGCCCCACTTCTCGCAAGCGGCTTTTACATCCTTCGGAACCTTGCCCGTTGCGCTTACTGGCGTACTAGCCAATGTGAAAACAATCAGAAAAGCTATAAACCCCTTAAAAAAGTTTTTCATTCTTGCCCCCTCTCCACATAAGCACCATACCTACTGCCATGAGTGCCAACGGTGCAACCTGTGATGGACTGTCAACCGATGCCATCCCGATGATTAGTAGTAAAAAGCCGATTGTGATTTTTTTCATTTCGTGAAACTCCTTTCAATACTTGTTCATACACTGTGTTTGTTACTGGAATTACTTTCCCCTCGATACTTGATACTCTTTCCCCGTTTGCAAGGATGTGTGTTACTCGCGGCTTATGCTTCATAACCTGCTTGCCTTTAAAACGTACCTTGCAAAGTTGCTTGTGTTTCCGTTCCTGTCTTTCTTACTCTCCGTGATCGTCGCGATTTCATAACCTGTGTTTCTTAGCTTGAAGATGATATCTGACAATCTGTAAGCACCGTACAGTTCGATTGCTTCTCTCTGTGTGATACTTCTGCAAGTCTGCAAGTGCTTTAACACCTGACTGAGTTTTGTGTTTTTCTGCTTTTTCATTTTTACCCCCTTCTCTGTTGAATATTTTCAACGGTTACTGTAAAAACATTTCCGCGCTAACTCCGTAATGTTCGCAGATTGTCTTTACCTGCTTCAATGAGAACTGGCTTTTATCGTTCAGCTTCATTGATAACATCGGAATACTGATGCCTAACAACTCAGCCAGCTCTTTCTGCTTGTGTCCATTCGCTACAAGCCACCCCTTAAAAGTTCGGTTGCTCACTCCGTTTGAACCCCCTTTCTGTTGAACATTTTCAACTTGATAATCTAACTTTAATACAAACGTTGAAAAAATTCAATACCTTTTTTAAAATTTTTTTATTTTTTTGTGTTATGCTTGGAAATATAGGAGGGTAACGCTTATGGAAGTATTTGCAAAACGCTTGAAACAACTGCGTTTGGAGAAAGAGCTATCTTTGGATATGGTCGTTTACGACTTGGACAAAAAATACAATGTGGAGATAACTAAAAGCCATTTATCACGATGGGAGAACGATAAAAATGAGCCATCAGTACGCTTTGCGGGGTATCTCGCCCAGTATTACGGGGTTAGTCTTGATTATCTGTTAGGGCTGACGGACAACAAAACTCCTGCTGACTTACTGGCACTAAAACGCAAAAGCATTTAAAGCCGATTTAAGACATTTTTGTATCATTTTTGATAATTTGTGCGTTGAGATATTAAAACGCGATTCTAGGGCATAAATATTTTCATTTCGGGTATGATTTACTTCGTTGTCAGTCAATCAAAAAACAGAATGATTCATTTTTGACTTTTGATCGTGAGCAGGAAAGAAAAAGGCTGTGACTTTTTCTTTTATATTTCTTTTTATTATTTATTAATCATTATCATAATCATAATCATTATCATGTTTTTTTCGGTTTTTAAAAATAACCGTTCGGTTTTTGTGGGTTATTTTGGGTTTTTAGAAAAACCGTTCGGTTATTTTGGGTTTTAAGTGGTTTTTGCCCTTGCCGTTACTAGCTTTGCAGAGTTTTAACAAGCGAAAAAATAGCAGTTTTTAGCGTTGCTTTTTGCTCCAAAAAATCAAAATTGACCGTATCGGTCAGCAACCTTTTTCACGGTGTTTTTACTCCAAAAAGGGGCTAATTAAAAACCGAACAAAACCCACCATAACCCAACGTAACCGAACGTAACCCAAAATAACCGTTCGGTTTTTTCGGTAGATATTTACTGCATCCTGCGGCATTTCGTGGCAAAAGCTACCAAAAGATAGCAAATGGTAAAATTAAAAACCCAAAATAACCGTTCGGTTTTTGTGGGTTTTAATTGAAAGTAGGTGATTTAATGAATGTATGCGGATATGTTCGTGTTTCTTCTGACGGGCAAACGGAAAATTACTCCATACCACAGCAACAAAAGGCAATCCGTAGTTATTGTAAGGCTAAAGATTGGAACTTGGTTAAAATGTACGTTGACGGTGGTTACACGGGCGCAAACATCAACCGTCCTGCGCTCCAAGAACTGATAACAGACATAAAAGTGTATGACTTGGTGCTGGTATTTAAGCTGGACAGGCTTTCCCGTAAACAGAAAGATACGCTTGAACTGATAGAGATATTCGAGAAGAACGGCGTTAAATTTGCAAGCATAAGCGAAAACTTTGATACGTCAACGCCGCTAGGCATGGCTATGATTGGTATTTTATCGACTTTTGCACAGCTAGAACGTGAACAGATAAAAGAACGTATGGCACTTGGCAGGAAGGGCAGGATAGAAAAAGGACTTTGGCGTGCAGGTTCCAACGTGCCGACAGGTTATGATTACATAGACGGACATTTAGTTATCCGCGAGGATGAAGCTGTGCAGATACGCAAGATATTTGAACTATGTTTGGAGGGAAAATCATTTCATGCTATCCGCGACTATATGCACGCTAACTACACGAACAGGTATAGCTCTTGGGCGCAAGCGTCAGCGATCAGCACCACGCTACGCAATCCGTTATACATTGGCAAGCTCCCAAGCAGGGTTGATAAAAAGGCGTATGACGGAGAACATGAACCGATAATAGACGTAGACACTTTTAACCGTGTTCAACACTTACTGGATGCCCGCGCTGAACATTTCGACGCCGCACTAAAGCATCCGTTTAAAGCCGTTCACCTGCTGACGGGGTTAACTTATTGCGGCGACTGCGGCGGCTCTGTTTCCTGCGTAGGCACTCACAAATATAGTTATTACGGTTGTCATAGGAGATTTAACGGCGACCCTCGAAGAAAAGTCCTTAAAAAGTGTTCAACGCCTAACTACAACGTCAAGAAACTTGATGCAATCATTATAGGCGAAGTAATGAAGCTGGCATATGACGAAAACGCAATTAAAGCCCTAATTAAGCCGCGAAAGAAAGTAGACCATAGAAAAGCTCTAGCGAGTTTAGAAAAGCGAAAAGCAAGGCTTATAGACGCATACGAGATAGGCGGTATCAATGCAGACGAACTGACAATAAGAATAGTTGAGATTAACGAGAAAATCGAGCAATTAAAAAATGATGTTCCGCAAGAACCCGAACTTAGCTTTGAGGATGCAAAGAAAATCTTTGAGGACGCAAAGTTAAACTTCACGGACACGTTTTCCGTAGAGCAACAACGGGCTATCCTGCACAGCTTGATAAAGAAAATTGTGTTGCAGGGTGACGAGATACAAATATACTGGCGGTTTGAGTGATTTCAGTGTATTGTCGGTATGGTTTCACCCCTGTTTACATTAGGCTGAAAAGTGTTATAATGGATATAAGGTTTTGAGATTTTTTTCATAGCTAAAGGGCGTTGCACTAGTGGCCAGTGTTTCGCCCTTCCTTTCTGCAATAAAAAAGCGGTACGTTTTCACGTATCGCTTTCACTCATTGAATCTATTTTCACGTTAAAGCCATTAGGATATTTTTTCGTTCCGTAAACCGCGTTGTAGAGCAATGTATAATCACCTTTTCTCGGTGTGACTTTTGTTATTGCTCTCCATACACTTGCTACACCCTCGTTATAGCTTCGTCTTTCACTCTCTGTCAATTCCTGCACCTCCTATTCTGATATTAGGTTGTCTATTAACCGCAAAACCTCATTTCTTGATATGTGAATTGTTTTATCCATCGGATAATCGGGGTTTATATCATCAAGTTTTCTAATTTCTGCTTTCAGCTTCTCAAGATAAGGCTTTACTATCTCTTGTTCGATGAAAACGGGGAGAGTTTCTAGCCATTCTTTATAACTTTCGTGTCCTAATATAAAGTCCATACTTGCGTGTTCATGGTCGTATTTGCCATTGGCAAACGGATGTGATAACGCTTCTTCTCTTGATATAAATTCACGCTTTGCCATCTTCCTGCACCTCTCTTTCGTCTATATTCTCCATGCCTAACTGCATAAGAAAATCCATAAGGCTTAAATACTCATCTTCTGTCAATCGCTCTTCCATTGTTGCTGTTATAGTTACGTTAATCATATTCCCCCCTCATCTATTATCCTTATCTCTGTACAAAATATTTGGCTTTTATCTAAAGGTATGCACCCATCTTGCACATACAGATAATCACCGCGAACATAGCCAACCGCAGAACATAAAGGCTCGTTATAAGAATAGAATGTTATTTCGACTTTATCCCCGTTTTTTATAGTCCTTCCTTCTTTTCCCATATACTGTTCTTTCAATCTTCCCACCTCTTCATCTTCTTAATCAGTTTCTTAGCCCAATAAGGCAACGTGCATTTCCATAAAGGCACATCAAAATCATAGTTGAAGTAACAGCCGTAGTCCTCACACTCTCCCTCGTATGAGAAGCTATCCCATCCCATTATGCAATCTTCACAGTGTCTACATATCCCGTAGCATTTCTTACGCTTACCATTTAGCCTTATCTCATTCCAACTAACCAATTCTAAAACGTCGATTTTCATTCTTCCTGCGCCTCCATTTCTTTTAATCCCTGTCTGCCGCTGATTGCGTTTCCGTGAATCTGAATATCATATTTCATGTGTTTGTCCTCCTTAATCAAAATACATTTCCGTGCCGTTTGCGGTGTTGTATATTTCAAGTGCATACTTGCCTTTTTCAAGCCTTGCCGCATACTCGATGTGTTTAATTGCTCTGCGTCTAAAGAGAAGATATGACACCGTGTCGCTGTCCTCTGCGCTTTCCAGTAAGTCAATTCTTGTGCTTGATACCTCGAATCCTAACTTCTCTTTGATAATGTCTTTAGCAAATAACTGTAGTTTTTTGTTACTCATCGTTTTCCCTCCTTGATATCCACAATCCCTAAATAAGAATCTATCTGATAAATGCAACCTTTATACTCTACAAGGCTATTATATTGGTATGTTTCGCGGTTGAATGTTTCACCAACAACAGCGCCGTTGTTCTCTACTTCGTGCCAAAGGTCTAGCGCCTGCCTTGTTGACAAGCTATAGAACTCTTTCATTTTGTCGCTCATCGTTACCCCTCCTTAATCCTCACATACAACGTATCGCAGTTAGGTACTGTCGTTATCGTTACCACTTTTGCATCTTCAAACTGGCAGAAGAAATACCCTAACTTATCTACAAATACATCCTCTTTAGTCCAACCGCTCTCGTTATCCATAAGTACTACCGATACGCTTCTAAGTGTTTTTAACAATGTTTTTACTTTCATTTTCAATCCTCCTAATCAATAATTAACTACTGGAATGATAACCTTCGTTTCAACAAGTGACTTTGCCATAACCTCGGCGATTTCCTTTTCAATTCCCTGTGCTATAAGCTCTTTCTTGTAGCTGTTAACTGCGTTTCTCTCTGCCTTTGTCATTTGCTTTATCCTCCTGTTATCCTCTATCCGTCGCCCGCCGTGGGTTTACCTTGTCAAACAAGCGCCGTAGCTGTGAGGTTTTCTGTTGCATATTTTCAACTTCTGAGATAATAATACTATCTGTGTACACAGATGTCAATAACTTTTTTTAACTTTTTTCAAAATAAAAAGAACGGCTTAAATACCGTTCTCTTTAATGTCCTTCTTGATAAGCTCTAAGATGTAAGTTTGCTTTGCAACGCTTGCCAGTTTCTTCAAAACAAGCTCGTTCCCGTCCTTGCGTATCTTCAAGTGTACGTTTAAAAACTCGTCCTTATGCACTTTGTCATACTTTGCTTGTGCTCTCTTTTCTGCGGCTGTTTTCATACCTGCCCCCTATTCGTTTTCGTATATCATATCACAAAGCGCTTCTTCGAGCATATCCAAGAATATTTCAAACTGATCGTTACTCATTTTTTGTCCTCCCTCTGCATCTCTTTTCGTACTTCTTCGAAACCATCATCAATAAACGTAAGAATGTACGTTGATGACTTTGCAATTCCTATAAGCACTAAGAACTTATAGAATTTTGAATTGCGGTTGCCCTTGCGCCATTTATTCCACCTTTTTACGCGATTGGCTATTCGTTCATCTATCTTGAAGCTCTTAATTGTATTTACTACGGCAATAATTAGTATCGTCCAGTACACTTTATCTATTGTTACCTGCATCAGCTCACCCCCTACCAAATACCCAGCCATTTTGTAAGACTGGCGGCAAATAGCCCGATAGTGCTTAAAACAACAAAGATTTGCGTGGAGTCATCCAAAAGGTTAAAAGTATATTCATCTATCCCGAGGGTTTGAACTGTGTCTATGATGTCAAGAACGCTTGAAATTATCCACAATAAGACGACGACCGCCAGCATAATTATCCAAATGTATTTCATGTGTTCCCCTCCTGCATCTGCTTTAATACGTTGGCTATCTCGGGGAAACGTCTGCCTGTGCGGTGCAGGTCTTTTGCATCATCACAAGCCAGCTTGCCGCACTGTGTCAATCGCTCGGTTTTAACCACTCCGCAATCCTCCCATACCGCAGTAACAACCCCGTGATAGTCCTTATCTAAAAGATATACTTCGTCGCCAACAATAATAACATCATTAGCAAGTTCTATTTCGTCGGCAGTGTAATCATACCAATTGTTATCCGTGCGCACTCTATATATGCTGTCATCATAAATATATGAGATTTCCCCAATAGTTCCGACAGGAAACGTCGATTCTCCCGACGGACGGATTTTTTTCGCCATTACTTCCACCCTGTCGCCAACCTTAAACGCAGGTGCTTTCTGCTTTTCCTCATACTCCTTGACTTTTGCCATTGCTTCGGATGCTGTGAATTTTTCAAACACATCGTAATACCTAACGCCAAAAATTGATTCTAAGACTGTATCGTCCATCTTAGAATACATCTTATTTACACATTCCCACGCATCATTAGCGCCATTGGTATACGCATCAGTGATTTTCTCCGTGAACCCGTTGATATTCCCATCTTCAAGCCCTGCGTTGTAGCCCTCTTTCCTTACCGCCTTGCACACCTCGACAAGCGATTCTATGCACTTTTCTTTAATCGTTCCAGCAACACCTGCGGTCATTGCTTTCCAAATTTCATCTCTGTAATTCATTTTCTCTTATATCCTCCCCTCATTCTTTTCTTCTTCTCTTGTCATTCTCAATCCCTCCTTAGATATGATTTATTCCTACACATTTGCAGAACTTGTCAGCGTCGAAGTTCGGCAGGGCTTTTACTTCGTCCTTGTCACTTTTACTAAGGCTATCCCACCATTTTTGCTTAACTTCTGTTGTTGCTGTAAATGTTTTCACGAAACCGCCGATAGTCTTGTGCTCGGGGTGGTTTTCCTTTTCTTCATCCGTCATATCGTCGACAAGGATGTAATCGGAATAGCTATATGGGCAACCTTCCATGATACGTCTTGCGCGGCTGTCGTGCCAATCGCCATATGTCCACGAAGAATCTTTGTCAAACATTTTGATCGTGGGCTTTTCTTCTGTGTTAAAAACTCCGCTGTTCATATCACCGCTGTTCCAATCACCGCTGTTCATATCACCGCTGTTCCTATAACCGCTGTTCATATCACCGCTGTTCCTATAACCGCTGTTCATATCACCGCTGTTCCTATTACCGCTGTTCATATCACCGCTGTTCCTATTACCGCTGTTCATATCACCGCTGTTCATATCACCGCTGTTCCTATTACCGCTGTTCCTATAACCGCTGTTACTTGCTCCCGTGTTACCCTTGCGGAGATTGTCGCAGGTGATTTCTGCAAGCACCTTAATAACGTTTGTAACACGTTTAACGCCATCTTCTGCAATATCTCCCGTTGCTTCTACTTCGCATATCCTTATATCGTCATTCATCGGGTAAAACTCGTAGCAATCCGCTATTGTTTCACAGAAGTGAAAACCCTGCCTGCACGGTATCGGCTCACCGTCAAAAACGTACTCTTTCCCAATTTCGTACTGCATACCCCTACAAGTCAAATCGCTGTTAAATGCCTTATATCCTTTCATTTCTTATCCTCCTTCTTCCCTTTGCTTCTGTCTAATACCGCTTGTATATCTGCGTCAGACATTCCCGCCTTTTTTAATTCTTCAATAGCTGTCAGTACATCTTTTATGCTATTCATCCCATACAACTGTCCTAATTCAAGTGTTATCATCTTCTCTTTTACCCTCCACGATCAGTTAATGCACTTTACCCATGTTTCAATCCTCCAAATCTTCCAACTTTAAATCAAAGATAAACATGCCCTCAACGATTACATTGTCACCGCAACGGCTTGTCTGCCTAACATAGAATTTGAAGCGGTCGTGTCCTACTGTTCGCAAAATGTAGCGTATGTCAAAGCCTAATATAGTGAACACGAAGAACGTAACATCTATGCCGTCATGCTCGAAGTCCTCGATATGCACGTTCTTAGCCGCCACGGTCAAGCCTAATGTCTTGCCTATTAGAAGTCTTGCGAACCTCTGCAAATCTCTGTTGCTCATTTCTTGTCCTCCTGTTCATCAATCCACTTGGCTATCCCGATACCGATAGCCAGTAACAAAACCCATGCTATAATCATTCTTCCCCTTTCTAGGGGGGCTTGATGCCCCCTAAACAAAATCACTCATGCTCAGTCCTAACGTGTTCAGATACTCTTCCGTCCAGCTTGGCTCCACCTCCTTTTCCTCCTGTTCTTCCTCGTATTCAAAATCATTATCGTAATACACTTAATCACCTCCTGTTGAAAATTTGCAACGGTCGGGGCATAAAAAGCCCGTTGTTATGTCCTCCTAAACTCGTTTGCGTGTTCCTTATGATGTTATTATATATCTGTGTTCACAGATAGTCAATACCTTTTTTGAATTTTTTCAACAAAAAAATAAAAGCGGCAAACCTCAGCATTTGCCGAGTGTTCACCGCTTTCCTTCACTTCTTCATTAAATTATTTACTGCTTTTCTTACTTCGTCGTAGTCGTAACCTGCATCAATAAGTCGCTTCTGTCTGTCTGCTCCATTTCCCCACTTTCCCGCAATAACTTCTTTAGCTACCTCATTTACGCTTTTAAGGGCTGTTTTGGGCGCGTTTTCTGTTTGGGTGACAACTACAACGTGTGCACCTTCTTTTATCAAAATATCGCCGCGTAATAGCTTTTCGGTGGTGGTTAGATACGGCGCACTGGTGTAAACGTCAACCTCCCCCGTAGCCTTTAACAACGGAACTAGCGTCCGTGTGGTTGCGCTGTTGCCGTTGTGTATGAGCTTACTTTCGGGCACTCCTGCATAGATGCAAGCCAGTGTTACCAATGCGCTACAATCTGTTTCGCATGGCTCTGTTACCTTCGAAACGTCATAATTGAATTTACGTGCTTGCGTCAAAAGGGTGTTTCTTTGGTTTTGATCGTAGCCGATTTTATCATTTTCCACCGCTTTCTCCATGAGTTGCGCTATCTTTTCGCGCTTTCCTGCATCCTTAAAACGAATCAAAGCGTTCCACGGTTTGTTGTACCATGAGCGGGTACATACTTCTTTCTTTGTTTGGTCTCCTGCCTGTCCGTTCTTTGACTGCCCTTTTTCGTCAATACTTGCGTGCGCTATCAATGTCATGTGTCTGTCTCCCTTGTTATATAGCTGTTAATCGTCTTATTTGTATCTATTAAGTGTTTCATCTGCTCCAATGCTTCATCAACCCAAATCTTAAACACATCGAATGGCACGAGCGGCGTTAATGAAGGAAACGCCTTGATAAATAAATCATAAACATAACGTAGCTTCAAAACTCCCGTGCCGCCGCTAAACTCGCGTTCCGCTTCTATAACGGCGTACAGAAGCCACTGTTTAACCTTGTAAACCTGCTCCTGTGGTGGCAGTTCCCCGAACCGCTTCATGCAGACAAACGCAACGGTTGCGATACTGACTATAACAACAAGTAAACTCCAATTTTCAATTATCCACTTCATTGTGTGTACCTTCCTTTAATTTCAAACGCTTTATCATTGCGCAAAGGAATAATTCGCCGCCGAAACAAGCAAAAAAGCACGTTATTAACGTGCTTTGCTCTATGCCTGTTATCGCGGTAACTATCATTTGAGCCACGGTAAAGATTAACAGTATCGTGATTGAAAAAATAACGTATTTATCGAGTGCTCTTGTCCTCTTACGTCGATGTTTCATACCTTGTACCTTCCAACGTGTCAATGCGCTTGTGTGCCGATTTACACGATGCTTCAAGCTCAATAATTCGGTCACGTAACGCCAAAATCTCCGTTTTCTGTTCCTTCATATCCGCTTTAATCTCGCGTATTCCGTCCGATATGTTATCGAGCTTGTTTGTCACGGTTGTGATGCTTACTATGTCCGCTTTGCTGTCGCTTTTTGAATTGCGCATAAATGCAAGTGCGGCGATTAGTACTGATACGTAAGGTAAAACCTCTTGTAATGTAATCATCCTTTTAGTCTCCATGCTCTCCATATTCTATTTCATCCTTTTAATACTTATTGAATTACACGCAGATATACGTGATAGTATACGTTGCTATGGTTTGGTCAGTTACGTACATTTGCAATTCTCCTGTGTATATCACACGACAAATGTTACTCATTGCATGTCCGTTTCCATCACTTGTTCCTGCGGTGTTTGGTGATCCTGCTATTGGTACAGGTAGCCCCGAAGCAATGGTTATCCATCCAGTAGAAGCAGGTGCAATAGTGACGGATACCATAACAACTTTGCCGTATCTTGCTACGAATATTCCCGAAACGCCTATATTTGCGGTAATGTTGTAGTTAGTTATTACTTCACTTGCGACCTCTTTATTTGCTCTGCTAAACATTATGTCACCCCCTTACTATAAGTTTTATAGTCGTTGCTGTTGACTGTGCAGGGAATGTAACAGAAAGAGTACCCACCGTACTACTGTCAACCGATTTATAGTTAAGCCCGTTTTTGTCTGTATAGATTTCAAAGAAGCAATAAGAAGTTAGCGCCGCATCTGTAAACGTAACAGATGTAGCGTTTGCCGCAAGTGTTGCAGTTAATACGGTATCGGGTGTGTAGTTTTCCCATTTGTGGGCTGTCGCGTTCCACTTTAATAATTGACCGTCTGCAAGGCTGTTCAAGTCAACATCAGCTAATCCGCTTAACTGTGCATCAGCCCAAGTTCCATTGCCTTTTAAGAACTTTGCTTCGTCTCCTGCTAAAGGTTGCGGCACAAGACCGTGTGCGCCGTCGTCGTTTGCTGTTGCTCCTGTCATATCGGTAGCTATTGCCGCCTGTGCCGCCGCCGCAGAAGCCGCCGCCGATGTAGCCGAAGAAGCCGCCGCTGTTTCGGATGCCGCCGCGTTCGTTTCGCTCGTTGCCGCATTACTTGCCGCCTGTGCCGCCGCCGTTTTGCTTGCCGTTGCATCGTCTGCCGCCGCCGTTGCTGTTGCCGCGTCCGCACTGGCTGACGTTGCCGCGCTTGTTGCTGTGCTTGCGGCTGTGCTTGCTGTTTCTGCATCAGTGTGTATCTGTGTTGCGTAGTTGTTGATTACTGCGCCAAGCTCTGCCGCCTGTTCGATTAACGGCAGTTCTGTTTCCGAAATAATCGTGTCGTCGTCAAGGGTTGTGGGTTCCACGTCCAAAATGAAATTGATCGTTGCTACTTGGTCGTCACCGTTCACCAACACCAACTCGCAATCCATCTCACCCGCAAACACGGTCATTTGCTGTTCAAGCGCGAACTCCACAACGTTATCACCTGCGGTTATTGTGCCTGCGTATTGAAAACCTGTGCTGTCTTTCTTGGTTCCCTGCACCGCCGCAGATGTGTTCGCAGGTATCGGGAATACAACTCCGTTTTCAAACAGGTGTATCTCCCACGTTTGCCCCTTATCGTACTGGCTTACGTGCACGATAGGCGGTACGCCCTGCGGTATTAAATCAAGGTTGAATGTCTGACTTGTCATTATTCACCATCCTTTCGAGGGCTTCAATCCTCTTTTCTTGGTCTTGTACTACTGCCACTAAATCGGCTATGATTTCGTCGTATCTCAAGCCGATAAAGTCTGTTTCTGTATCTTCT
>JBGVFW010000461.1:0-9486 GCA_045121315.1 Eubacteriales bacterium | reverse complement strand
TAGTATAAATATATATTGAAGGCTCTTGCACAGGAGCATAAATTGTGCAAGATTTTTTTCGGAGGGAGTCCAAAAATGTTTAAGAAAATTTTGTCGTTAATCCTGTGTCTTTGCATGTGTCTTGGCATCGTTCTTACGGCTACATCATGCGGTGACGAAGAAGAATCAACGTCCACGGGCAACGTCCCCACAACTCTCACTCTTCTCGGCATAACCGGTGAAACAACCGACGCTGAGATGATTGAAAAAGTTGAGGACGCGCTCAATGGTATCTTCACGTCAAGATACAAAATCAAGATCGATCTCCGCCTCGTTACGGCTGACGAATACGTTGACTATGTAAAAGAGCAGCTTGAGCTTGCTCAGTACTATGAAACGTACGATAAAGCCATCACAACTTATAATACTTATATCCAGAAGCAGGCGAACGCTTCTTACAGCGCAGAAAAAATATTCGGCAACTGGATAAAAAAGAGAGCAGAAGTAAACCTTGAAACACTCGAAACACGTCTTCTTTACACAGCTGAACAGACAACTGTTCATGAAAACGGTAAAGTTGAAACGGTTTACCCCGACGCACGTTCTCCTATCGATATCGTTATGATCGCTGATGAAGAAATGTACGATCTCTTTGACGAATGGGGCCTTTTGAACTCTATCGACCCCACGAACTCTTCCTATATTGCTCTCCAAAAATATATATATCCCACGTATTTCGCTGAGCTTTCCTCTCTTAAAGGAGCCATCAAAGCTATTCCTAATAACAATCTGCTTTCCGAATATACATATTTGCTCGTTGATAAAGAACTTGCAAATGAGTATGATTTCAACATAAACACGTTCTCCGACTACGATGACCTTGCGGATTTCCTTGCTAAAGTTAAGGAAAACGAAAGTGTTGTTCCTTTCGCAGAACAGCCCGATGCACTCGGCATCTTCTATACATTCTCCGAAGACGTTGCTATCGGCACATATTTCGACCCCATCAATGGTTATGACTCCGAAGAAGAAGGTTCCGGTTTTGAAATTAAGAACCTCTTTGAAATCGAAGAATACGTTGCTTACCTTGAACTCATGGAAGAATACAAAGCGGCAGGTTACTTTAACGGCAATGCCGAAACAGACGGCTACGCTGTAAAAGTTATCACAGGCGATGCTTCCATTGCTGAAATTTACGCAGCTGAAGATTCCAAGTATGACGTAAAGGTTATTCAGAATCCTTTCGTCCTCAGAGAAGCTGTGTTCGACGGTATGCTTGCTCCTACGGTATATTCCTCTGACCGTGATCGCGCTATGCAGATCATCGAAGCTATCAATACAGACTCCGAAGTTAAGAACCTTCTCCAGTACGGTATCGAAGGTGTTACTTACGAAGTCAACGATGATGGCTCCGTTACAAGACTCAACGATTCCTATATCATGAATAACGCTCTCACAGGTAACGTTTACATGGGTTATCTTGAAGAGGGTATGGGCGACACAGAATGGTTGTACGTTCAGAGAACGAACCTCGCTTCCTCTCTCGCGCCGAACCTTGTTTACCCCGTAGACGCTTCTTATATTGAAGATAACCTTGGTTCTATCCTCAAGAGAGCAGCTCTTTCTCAGGCACTCGGAACCATCGGTCTTACTTACGACGAATACAAATCCAAAGCAGGTACTTCCACAGGTAATACTTACGGCAATACGTTGAAACAGCAGTATAAGGAATACTTCCTTGAACAGCTCGTTGTAAATAACCAGGCTACGGAAGAAAATGCTGAAAATGTATTCAACAGTAGCACTCCTGCCTTCTCTTGGTACGAGGATATAATCGCGCAGAAGATAATAAACGAAGAATATTCCGATATCTGCACGGAAAGCGAACTCAAAACACTTATCCAAACAAAGATGTGTTCTCCCGCTGACCTCTATTCCACATACAAACAGGCGCGCGAAGATGCATCAAAATATTATTCTAATATTGAAAACCTTAGAATTATCGCAAAACTTACTGTTTTCGCTGATATGAGCGAAGAAGAATACGAAGAAAAATACAATTCTCTCAATGCTACTAATTTCGAAACAGCAGTTTATGAATACTTAAAAGCTAACTACGTTGAAGAAAACAACCTCACGGATGAAGCTTACGAAACTCTTGTACAAGACTTTATTGCTTCTTCTATCTATAAATGGGGCGAAAACAACGCACAGATTCCTTACACATGGGAGGAGATCATGCAGATTAAAGAAGACGCTCAGCTCTTCTCCGAACCTATGAGTAAGGTTAGAACCGAATACAATCAGCTCCTTCTTGACAACGGTTTCACACAGGAACAGATCGATAAGAAGAATGATATCGAGATCGGCAAGGAAGTTATTGCCGCTATCAGAGCAGAATTTTACAGAGCTAACAACCATACTGCAAGTTCCTATAAGACGGGCGTATGCAATAAGATCCTTGCTCCGTTCAACTTGACATATGATGAGCTTAACACAATGCAGAGAAAAGACAAAGCTTCTTACTCTGATTACATGAATAAGATCAAGGGATATTACAAAGACATTCTCCTCGCAACAATGACGAAAGACGAATATAACGCTCTTACGGTTTCTGATGCTTGGGATGCTATTATTGAATATTACCTTGAAAACTATACACAGGCTTATGCTCAGATGTGCGAGGCTGCGGGCATCACTTACAAAGAGTACGTTGAATACAGCGAATATATGAAAGAGTATATCAATGTTGCTACAAATTTGAAATCCACATTTATTTACACTCTCAGAACATTTTATCAGGAAGATGTTGTAAGCGCTTTCACACCTAATGAGGTTGTAAAATATGTATATGAAGTTGTATACAACTCCGGCTACTATATGAACCAGGTTGCTACAACACTCGGATCTACACTTTCCGATTACAACAGCGCTAAGAGTAAATCCACGAAATATACTGAGTACCTCAATACGCTTCTTAAAGCATATTCCGGCGATCTCGCTCTTGCGGGTTACGACGTTAAGGTTGTGGAGACATATTTCCCCGAAGAAATCGAGGAGATCCTCTCCGGTATCGTTGAAGAAAAATACTTCTTGGGTTATCTTTCTATCGAAGAGATCGTTGCTGAACTTTCGGCAGATTACCTTGCAGGTATTGAAAAAGCAGACGATATCAAAGCATACTGCAAAGAAAGCGCAGATGCTCTCAACAATGACCATCTCTACAATGCATTGGTTTCTTACCTTAATGAGAACCTTCAGTCCACACTCTCCAAATAATCGTTTTTAATTTCTCCTTTAATATAATATTAAAAAAAGAAACGGCATTCGCCGTTTCTTTTTTCTAAAAATCTCCGTTATAAAACGGGGATTTTTTGCTTTTAAGTCATATTGTCGAGGACAAGTTAATATATATGTAGTGTATAAAAAAGAAAGGACGGCGATATATTGGATTTAATTCAAAAAGTTTTGGCGTGCTTGCCCGAGAAGGGACGTGGGGCGCTTGCAGATTTTTTATCGGAAAGTCGGCGCGAGAAAGTGACAGAACTTCGTTTCCGCGCGGGTGCACCCATGTCTGTGACGTTCGCAGGGCGCAACGTTTGTGCTTTTGGTGGTGCGGAAATAATTTATTCCGAGGACGAGCTGAGAAGCATCGTGGCAAGGCTGTGCGAAGAGTCCGTGCACACATACGGCGAAACGATGAAAGAAGGATACATAAGTCTTTCGGACGGAGCCAGAGTCGGCGTGTGCGGACGCGCACGCGCTGACGGACAGAATGTTTTGAGCTTACGGGACGTAACCTCGATTTGCGTGCGGATACCTCACATTATCCGCGGCGCCGCGGACGAGATAATGCCCCTTGTATTCACGCACGGAGCGGTGCAAAGCACGCTTTTTTACTCTCCGCCAGGAGTTGGCAAAACCACGCTGATCCGTGATGTGGCTAAAAATTTATCCTCCGGCTCAAAGCGTTTGCGAGTGTCTGTGGTGGACAGCAGAGGAGAAATCTATATGCGAGAACTCTTTGCCCGTTCTCTGTGTGATTTTTTGGACGGATATCCAAAGGGTTTGGGAATAGAGATAGCCACACGGACGCTTTCTCCCGAAGTCATCGTTTGCGACGAGATAGGCGGGGAAGCTGAGGCGCAGGCTATACTTTCAGCGCAAAACAGTGGCGTGCCGCTGATAGCGACGGCGCACGCGTCGAGTTTTGAACTTCTTTTGATGCGCCCTAATATAAGAAAACTGTACGACGCGGGTATTTTTCGGTATTATATCGGAATTTCACGCGCATCGGAGAGTGAAAAATTTACTTTTGCGGTGATGGACTCGGTGCGGAGGCAGACATGAGGGTGGCGGGCGCTGTTTTTATGTTTATTTTTTTCTCTCTTTTAGGGGTGGTTAGAGGAGAGAAGGAGAAGGAACGTCTTGCAGAATGTGAGGCGTTTTTAGAACTTTTCGAGTATATAAAAAACCAAATAAATTATTTTTTAACGCCCACAAAGGTAATGTACCGCAATTTTTCAAACGCCGTGCTCGAAAAAAACGGGTTTCTGCCTGCTTTACGTTCTCACGAGAGCGACGAGGTTTACTGTGACATATGGCGAACCTCTTTTGAATCGTGCCGAAAAAATATATGCCTTTCGGAAAAGCAAAGCGCACTTGCACTTGCCTTTGGCGATTGCATCGGCAAAACAAACGCGCCCGTGCAAACGAAAAGCTTTGATTACTATATAGCGGAAATGAACGCAGAGATATCTAAGCAACGCACGGAAAGCGCGAAAAACGTAAAGCTCTACCGCACGCTGGGTATGGCAGCGGGTGCGCTTGCGGCGATTTTGGTAATATAAAGGAAGGTGAATTTTGTGAACGTGGAACTTATTCTCAAGGTGGCGGGTGTTGGTTTTCTTGTGACGGTGGTATATCAAGTGCTTGCAAAATCGGGGCGAGATGAGCAAGCGATGCTTGTGTCTGTGGCGGGCATAATCATCGTGCTTCTCATGCTTGTCGGTGAGCTCGGCGGTCTTTTGGACACTGTAAAGAGTGTGTTTGGGCTTTGAGCACGATTATAAAAATATGCGGTGTTGCGCTTATCGGCTTGGTCTGTGTGAGCGTGATGCGTGGGGCTAAAAACGAACTTTCGGGCTTTGTAAGCGCCGCCACGGGACTTGTACTCATAGGAAGTTCGCTAGCCGTGCTTTATCCTGTTATAAGCTATATTTCCGAAATTTCTGAAAACACGGATTTTGCCGTTTATATAGAAACTATCTTAAAAGCGCTGGGCATTGCCGTTATTTCAGAAAGCGCATCGGATATGTGCCGCGACTGTGGTGAGAGCGCTATTGCTTCCAAAGTGGAATTTGCCGCGAAAGCGTGCATAATGCTTCTTTCACTGCCTGTTGTGAAAAGCCTGTTATCTCTCGCTTTTGAGGTGCTGGAATAATGAAAAAACGTGTTATCTTCTTTATCTTCTGCTTTTTGATTGCCTTTGCGCCGAATGTACTTGCCGGAGAGGAGATCGTTGCCGAAAGCACCGTAGCAGGCGCGGATATTCCCGACGAGATCACAGAATACCTTCCCGAAGACCTTTTCGACTCATCGAGCGATAAGTTTTTGGAAAGCTTCACTGTGAACAGCGTATTAAAAACGGTGGTTTCGATAATCGGTGACGTGTTTCCGGGGGTGATGTCAGCTTTTTTACTTCTTTTGGGACTTTGCGTAATATCCTCTGTGCTTCACGCGATGCGCGATAGCGTTTCCTCTGCGAGCGTGGGATATGTGCTGGATTTTATTTCGGTCCTGTGCATCGCGGCTGCGGCTTTTTCTTTCGTGCAAATGCTTTTTGATGATTTTTGCACGTTTATAGAGCAGGTGAATTCCTTTATGCTCGTTATAGTTCCTGCAATGTCTGCTCTGATGCTTTCAGGAGGAGAAATAACGTCCTCTGCGGTGTTTGGAAATATCCTTGCCGCTGTTGTGACTTTTTTGGAAACTCTTTGCTCAGGGGCGCTTTTGCCGCTCTTATCGGCATTGCTTTGCATAAGCGTCACGTCAAAGGTCTGCTCCGAGGTCGATATTTCGGGATTTTCCAAGCTTATAAATAATGTTATCACGTTTGTTTTATCGGCGGTTATGCTTGCTTTAACGTGTGTTATGACATTTCAGAGCGTTATTGCCAAGAGTGCCGATACGGCGGCTGTTAAGGGCGTTAAATTCGTTCTGGGCAATGCTATACCTATCGTTGGCGGCGCGCTTGCCGACGCTGTTTCAACTGTTGCCTCTTCCGTAGGAATTGTCAAAGCTGCCACGGGCATAGGCGGTGCTGTGGTGATATGCGTTATGTTTGCCGTTCCTGTGCTGAAGTTTATAATGTGGAAAGTGATGTTCGAAAGCGTGAGCGCGATATCGTGCGCGTTCTCGCTGAAAAAAGAGAGCGCATTTTTCTCGGAGATGGCAGAGATCACAGGATTTCTTATAGCAATAATGGCAAGTGTCGCCATATTCTTTATAATTGCACTTACGGCTGTATCTTTTACAGGGGGAGGGGCAGTGAAATGAGCTCATTTTCAGAATTTGTGAAAAGTTTCTGCGTTGTTGCAATTTCGGGAGGGCTTGCCATGCTGATCTCTCCTGAGGGACAAGTGAAAAAATACGTCAAATATATTATTTCGCTCTGCATGGTGTGCGCTTTGCTTTCGCCTATTCTTTCTTTTGCGCAGAAAGTGCCCGAATATATCGAGAAAATGGATTTTGAAGCGGAGAAGAAAGTGGGGGCTGTTTCTGCATCTATTTCTTCCGAAGTAGCGCTGACGGCAAAAGGGAATATCGAAACCGAAGTAGAAAATTTACTCGCTGCTCAATTTGGATATGCGGCAGAGGAGATATACGTTGTCGCAACGATAGATTATATGGACGTTTCTGCCGTAAAGATAACAGATATTGCGGTTTACCTTTCTAATATTGAAGAACAGGAGGAGATAAATACATATCTTTCGGAATTGTTTTTACAAACGGCGAATATACATATTATGAAAAAAGGAGAGTGAAAAAATATGAAGATGCTTGCGGGAGCGGACAAGAAAAAGATGATCTTGCTTTTCTTCATCGGCGCGGCGGGGCTTGTTCTTATCATACTTGGCTATGCCGCGCCGTGGAATAAGGCGCAGGAAAGCGGCGCGGAAGAAATTCAAATTTCTTCGCAAACCATGGAATATATCAAGGATATCGAGAATAAGATTAGAAGCATGACGGAGATGATCACGGGAAGCTCCGACGTTTCCGTTATAGTCAGTGCCGAAAGCGGTACGGAATATGTTTATGTTTCCAATGAAGATTTGAGTGGAGCCGACGTTACGCGGGAATACATAACCGTAAAAAACGAAAACGGCGTATACGAGCTTGTGCTGGCGAAGGAGGTTTACCCCGAAATCACGGGGGTTTCAATAGCTTGCACGGGCGGCGACGACTACTCTATGCAGAAGAAAATAATAGATTCCGTTTCCACGGCATTCGGTCTTTCTAAAAACCGTATTTGCGTTGTCGGAACAAAATAAGAACCAAAACAATTTAAAAACAAAAGGAGATTTTTATTATGAGAAACGAAGAAAGAGCAGCAAAGAGAATTAACCAGGCGGAAGAAAACGCGGACGCGCTTCTTGAACTTCCCGAAGCAAAGAAAAAAGAATTCAAATTCAAGAGCGTTTTTACGGCGGACACTTTTAAAGAGGGGGCGAAGAAATTTGGTGTTCGCAACTTTGCAATCGTTTTGTCTGTGCTTGTTATCGGCGCGGCAGTTTTTGTAAACTGGAAACTTTTCGGCGGTCCCGCGGACAATGTTGACGGTGACGGCGCACAGGCAGGCGTTACGGACACAACGGGTGGCGATACAAGTGTTAACGCGGGCAATGAAGAAGATTATTTTGCGGCTTCTCTTGTTGAACGCGAACGCGCAAGAGATGAAGCTCTCGAAGTTCTTCAGGGCGTTGTAGACGATGCAGAAGCACTTGAAACGGCAAAAGAACAGGCACTCCTTGACATCGCAACTATGGCTAAAGTTATCGAAAATGAATCAAATATCGAAACGCTTATTAAAGCAAAAGGTTTTGAAGAATGTGTTGCTGTTATTAACGGCGACAAAGCAAACGTTATTGTAAAGAGCGAAGGCTTGCAGCCCAACGATCTTTCGCAGATCTTGGAAATCGTTTATCTCCAGGCGGGCATCCTTCCCGAAAACGTAACGATTATGGAAAAATAAGATTACATAAAAAATCTCACCTTAATGGTGAGATTTTTTTGTGTTATAATGAAGCAGGTTGAAATCAACAATCGCTCAAGATATATTCGACTTCGCCTTTGTCATTCTGAGCGAAGCCGAAGAATCTCGGCAAAGTTATGCTTTTACTTTGTCTTCAATCTCTTTTGCGTAGCCCAAAGCCTGCTCTGCCTCTAAGTCATAGCCGTTTTTACGGTGAATATCGGCGATCTCCAGATAAACCTGATATGCTTCCTTGAATTTTTCAAGCTTTCGATAGCACATAGCGATGGGATACTTTTCGTCGCAAAAATACGTTCCGAGCTCTCCTGCTTTTTCGTAGCAGGCAATTGCTTCCTCGTATTTTTCCATATGCAGATAGACGTTTCCCGTGCTGATATATATCTCCCAATTATCGGGGAATTTTTTCATCGCCTCTTTGCATACGGAAAGCGCCTTTTCATATTGCTTTGCACTATCATATGCATCTATAAGTAAGAGCCATTCTCGCTCATCAAGGTTGCCGCCCGCTTCATCCATCTCACGCTGCCGTTCCTTTATGATCTCTTCACCATTGCCAAATGAAAAGAGCATACCCTGTTTCATATCCGCCGCTCTTCTGTACGGGAGAGCATTTTTATCTGTTTTATCGTATAAAACGTCATCAAACCATTTGAGTGCCTCCTCTTTGCAAATATACATCATATCATAGTGGAGCCACCCATAATTCCATTTGTCATACATAGACAATTCGCCCGCCTTCATCAGCTTTTGATATTCAAGACGGCATCTTAAAAAATCCTCGGGATCTCTGCTTATTTCATAGAGTACGGAAAGTCTTTGCGCGTAATTGTCGTAAGCAACGGAGTGCTTCTTGAAAAGGTCATCTACAATAATACCGTAAAGCTTTGCAATTTCGGGGAGCATCAACACATCGGGAAGCGTTGTTCCACATTCCCAGCGCGATACTGTTTGAGCTGTTACGCAGAGCTTTTGTGCAACGTATTCCTGTGTGAACTTCTTTTCCGTTCTGAATCTTTTCATATTTTCGGAAAACACGGTCGAGTTCATATAAAATCTCCTTCTGTTGTTTTTCGTAAGCTTACGATTATATTATAACGGTAATAAAGGAAAATAACAATATCTCGTTTTATGATTGAACTCTCATTTTATGAATATAAAAAAGGGAAGATACAAAAAAACCGAAGCCGTGAGGCTTCGGTTTTTAATATTCTGATTAGTGGCAGATGCACTTT
>JBGVFW010000460.1:0-1762 GCA_045121315.1 Eubacteriales bacterium | reverse complement strand
AAAGTTATGCCGAGTTTGTTTGCAAGTTACTCCTGCGTAAGTCCTGCCGTGCGGCGAAGCTCCGCTATCTTTTTGCAAAGTATCATTGTAGGTTCAAAATTGTTATTCATAATTACATTCCTTTCTGTTTTTTATCTGCGTCCATTCGTTTGTACTATAATAGTGTCGAAAAACGGAAAAAGGTTGGAGCTTTTTATAATTTTACAAATTTTTTGTCGCCAACATAATCTTTATGTTCTTATTCTACCATGCCGCACCGTTAAAAACAATAAAAGATGCGTTGAAAGCGCCCAAAAGACACTCAACCGACGGTTGAATGAAATTTATGTACATTCGGGTCGAAACATTTTTAGCTTCGAGCCTCACGTTGCGACAATATTTTTACGCATAAAATGGTATCCTTTTTCAAGGATATCATTTTTTGTTGGAGGACGTTAAATGGAGAATCTTTCTCTTTCTTGCCAAGATAATATAATCACGGCAAAATTAAAAAACGAAATAGACCATCACAGCGCCGTCGCCGTCAGAGTACAGATAGACGATATGCTCTATAAGGAGCTGCCGAAGGCGCTTGTATTTGACCTTTCCGAGGTCAATTTCATGGACAGCTCTGGTCTTGGACTTGTGCTTGGCAGATACGCAAAAGCAAAGGAACTCGGCATAGACGTTGTTATAAAAAACCCGTCAAAGCGCACGGAAAAAATATTCCGCATGGCGGGCACGGACAAGCTCATAAAAATCATTCACGATAAGGAGATCAAAAAATGAATCAAATAAATGAAATAAAATGCACGTTTCTTTCCCTTTCGCAAAACGAAGGTCTTGCCAGAAGCATAGTTTCAGGTTTTCTGCTTCCGCTCGACCCCGAAGTAGAGGAGCTTGCCGACCTGCGTTGCGCCGTTTCCGAAGCGGTAACGAACTGCATCGTCCATGCCTATAAAAAAGGCGCTGGAAAAATAACGCTCACGCTGCGCGCATACGACGACAGAACCTTCAAAATGATAGTTGCGGACAAAGGCTGCGGCATACCCGACGTGGCTCTTGCGCGAAAGCCGCTCTACACCACTCTTCCAGGCGAGGACAGATGCGGCATGGGCTTTTCCATTATGGAAAGCTTTTCGGACAAACTCGACGTAAAATCTCAAATAGGCAAAGGAACTCGTGTGACACTTACAAAAAAACTTTCCTCGGGCGAAGATAATACATAACTTTTTTCACGGAGGTAAAAAATGCCCATAACAGAGGAAAAGCAAAAAGGCGAAAAAAATCTTGAACTTATACGAAAGGCGCAAAATGGCGATAAAGACGCCATGGAAACGCTGATATCGGATAACATCGGTCTTGTGAAGAATATTGCCCGCCGTTTTTTCGGCAGAGGTACGGAATACGAGGATATCGTACAGATAGGCACCATAGGCATGATAAAAGCCGCAAAGAGCTTTGACGAAAGCTATAACACCGTTTTCTCCACCTACGCGGTGCCGCTCATAATCGGAGAAATACGACGTTTTCTGCGCGACGACGGCATTATCAAGGTCAGCCGTGACGTGCGTAAAAAAGGCTCTATAATCCTGCACGCAAAGGAGGAATTTCAAAAAGAACATCAACGCGAGCCGAAGATTTCCGAACTTGCCACTATATGCGGATATTCAGAGGAAGAGGTGGTATACGCGCTGGATGCGTCAAGCCCCGTTTCTTCGCTTCAAGAGTCCATCGGCTCCGACGATAATTCTGCCACGATAGAGGAAATGACCGCCTCGGA
>JBGVFW010000459.1:0-4357 GCA_045121315.1 Eubacteriales bacterium | reverse complement strand
AAAAAATGTCTGCATTGCCCAACTTTCTTATGAGAAGTTGGGCAATTTTATTCGCTTTACAAGTTTCGGAGCGAATATCACTAGAGCAAAGTCTTTAATATCACTACAACGAAGCCGACATATAACTTGACTAAACACCGTTTTTAGTGTATAGTATGTTTAGGATACATTTATAATACAAATGCGAAGCTTGCAATATATGAGGAAGTCAATATATGATACAACCTATAAATCATAATGATATTAAAGAATGTGTTGATGTAATCAAAGAAAGTTTTTTAACTGTAGCCAATGAGTTTGGATTCACACGAGAAAACGCGCCCCGTTTTACTGCTTTTGCTACAACGGAGCAACGTTTGTCTTGGCAATTAAATAACAAAAAAAGACCTATGTATGCTTTTATTGTGGATAGAAAGATTGTCGGATATTATTCCTTGGCATTACAAGATAATAAAGAGTGTGAACTTAATAATTTGTGTGTGCTACCGCAATTTAGACATAAAGGCATAGGAGAAAAACTATTATTACATTCATTTGAAGCAGCAAAAAACTTAAACTGCTCAAGAATGAATATTGGAATCGTTGAAGAAAATCAACTACTCAAAAAATGGTATGAATCTTTTGGTTTTAAACACATCAGAACACAAAAATTTGATTTCTTTCCGTTTACTTGTGGGTATATGGAGCTGATTTTGACATAAACGGCATAAAACCCGATGAATTATGATTCATCGGGTTTTATAATCTTTTTCTTCTTTAGTTTTAAACAATACCTTTTCCGGCAAGATAATCACACAGTTTTTTTGAGTCGCCATCGAAAAGATAGCCGTTGATACCCAATTTTTCGCAAGCGGCGATATTGTTTTTGTTGTCGTCGATAAACACACATTCCTCTGGAACGAGAGAATATTTGTCAAGAAGATATCTGTAAATTTCCTGGTTTGGCTTCACCATTCCAATCTCGCCCGAAATAACCAGACCGTCAAAAAGCTTAAGTTCGGGAAAAACAATGTCTATCTCAGAACGAAGTCTTTGATTGAAGTTAGAGAGCAAATAAATCGGTACACCTTTTTTGCTTATTTCTCTGACAAGCTCTCTCATGCCCTCAATTGGCGGACAATGGCTCGTCCACTTGTCGCAAACACCGCACGCTGCGGGAAAAAGTCGCTCCGGAAGCTCTTTTTTCACCTCTTGTTTGTATACATCGGGGTCAAGTGTTCCTGCATCGAAAGCGTCCCAATATTTTCTCGCCATTGCAATCTTTGCAAGAATGTCTATATCTTCTTCGTTGTCCGAGAAAAAAGAGCAAATATAATGCTCGTCGTAGCTTATAAGCACATTTCCACAGTCAAAAATAATATTTTTTATCATCAGTTCTCCTCCTTGGGTAAAACAGCCATTCTTATTTTACAAGCACCGTAGGGATAAAGCGTGACACGCTCCTCTTCGCCGATAAATTTACGCTGTCCTTCACGTTGGAACGAGGGTGTAAACGTCCTCGTTTCTTCAAAATCTTTTACTATCGGCTCGTATTTCCAGTTGATGGTCTTAAGCTTTTTAACAGGGCGAACCTTCCAATTTTCGACCTCTCGGCAAGAGAAGGTAATACTCGGAATATCTGCGTCTAGAGTCCATTTTTCGTCTTTTCCCTCATGAAATTCGGACTCTCCGTTTCCTATAACGGCATAGTTCCATTTTTTATCCGCATACATACGGTAAGATGGATAATTTTTCTTCGTTTCATAAACGCTTCTCTCGCCTTTCATTCCGAGGGAATAAACGAGCGGCCCGCGTTCAAAGTAAACGCCTCCGTGGCTCTCTCTGCACAATATCGGCTTTGAACTCTATGCGGATAACGGTATTTTTAATTATCTAGAAGGTTTGAAGGTCCGCTTCGGGAGCTACCTTTTCCGAATTAACGCTTATCTCTGCCCCCCCTTGCACCATTTCGGTATGCGAACTCTGAATATAAACGCAACCTTTGTCTTTATTTCGAACTCTACTCCCAAACAGCAAGTGGTAAACGGCATAGGAGAATAACTCATGGATTTTCCCCCCTGTCGAAACGGCAAGCAGAAGATTTCTCATCCAAAATTACCTGATTTACGCATGAGAAATATTGGAGCGCGCGGAAATCTTCCTATTTCAAAAGCCAACTTTGCGGCTTTACCAACATTTTTCCACTGAACCTCTAGCAAAAACATTCCATAGTCGTATTGTATCTTAAAAGCCAAAAAAAATCAAGTACAAATGGCATTTATTATTGCATTTTTTAGGCATATCAAGTATAATCTTAATGTAATAATTTTTAACGGAGGATAAAATGAGTTTTTACTTAGGCATAGACCTTGGCACTTCTGCCATGAAGCTTCTTCTGCTTGACGAAAACGGAAAGATCGTAAACAGCGTAAGCAGATCATACCCCGTTTCTTTCCCCAAACCAGCATGGAGCGAGCAAAACCCCGAAGATTGGTGGAACGCCTGCACGGACGGAATTCAAGAGCTCACAAGCAACATTGACAAAACGCTTATCAAAGGTATCGGCTCCGGCGGTCAGATGCACGGTCTTGTAGCGCTCGACGAAAACGACAAAGTTATTCGCCCCGCTATTCTTTGGAACGACGCAAGAACGGCAAGCGAAGTCGATTTTCTCAACGAGGAAATAGGCAAAGGTAAACTTTCTTCCCTCACGGCAAATATCGCTTTCGCGGGTTTTACTGCGCCCAAAATTCTTTGGCTCAAAAACAACGAACCAGAAAACTTCGCGCGCATTAAAAAAATAATGCTCCCGAAAGACTATATCAACTATAAGCTCACGGGCGTTCACTGCACAGATTATTCCGACGCAAGCGGTATGCTTTTGCTCGACGTAAAAAGCAAATGCTGGTCGCGTGAAATGCTCGATATCTGCGGCATCGGCGAAGAATGTATGCCAAAGCTTTTCGAAAGTTTTGATGTTGTTGGAAATCTTATCGCTCAAAGCGCAAAAGAACTTGGTCTGCCCGAAAACGTAAAGGTAGTTGCAGGCGCAGGCGATAACGCCGCCGCGGCTATCGGCACAGGCACCGTGGGCGGCGGCAACTGCAACATTTCTCTCGGTACGTCCGGCACGGTATTCATCTCTGCAAATGATTTCTGCGTTGACTCGAATAACGCTCTTCACGCTTTCGCCCATGCGGACGGCAAATATCACCTCATGGGTTGTATGCTCTCTGCCGCAAGCTGTAATAAATGGCTTTGCGACGAGATTTTCCACACGAACGATTACGCCGCTGAGCAGAAAAATATAACGCACGAAATGCTCGGCAAAAACCGCGTTTTCTTTCTCCCATATCTTATGGGAGAACGTAGTCCTATCAATGACACGAACGCACGCGCTACTTTCACTGGTATGACTATGGACACCACGCGCGGCGACATGGTGCTCGCCGTGCTCGAAGGCGTTGCTTTCGCCATACGCGACAGCTTCGAAGTTGCAAAGAAGCTCGGTATCGAAATTTCTCGCAGTAAAATTTGCGGCGGCGGCGCGAAATCGCGCCTCTGGTGTGAGATTTTCGCTAATGTGCTCGGTATTCCGCTAGATATTCCGCAAACGGAGGAAGGCCCAGGTTACGGCGGCGCGATGCTCGCGATGGTCGGGTGCGGTCTTTATAAAACAGTAGAGGAATGTGTCGGTGCTCTCGTTAAAACAACCGCGACGGTAGAACCATCTCCCGAAATCACTGCAAGATACGAAGAAAGATATCAAAAATTCAAAAAAATATACCCCGCAATGAAAAACCTCTTTGCGGAGCTTCAATAAAGGAGAACTAAAATGAAAGAATACTTTTCTCAGATTCCCACAATAAAGTATGAAGGCCCTAAGAGCAAAAATCCTTTCGCCTTCAAATATTACGATCCCAGCAGAATTATAATGGGCAAAACTATGGAAGAACACCTTCCCTTTGCTATGGCTTGGTGGCACAATCTTTGCGCCGCAGGCACGGATATGTTCGGCAGAGATACGGCAGATAAATCGTTCGGTGCTGAAAAAGGCACAATGGAACACGCAAAAGCGAAAGTTGATGCAGGCTTTGAATTTATGCAGAAGCTCGGGGTAAAATATTTTTGCTTCCACGATGTTGACCTTGTTCCCGAAGCAGACGATATCAAGGAAACCAACCGCAGACTCGATGAAATATCCGACTACATTCTTGAAAAAATGAATGCGACAGGTATCAAATGCCTTTGGGGAACAGCGAATATGTTCGGCAATCCTCGCTTCATGAACGGCGCGGGAAGCACGAACAGCGCGGATGTATTCTGCTTTGCTGCAGCCCAGGTGAAAAAAGCGCTTGACATTACTGTTAAACTCGGC
>JBGVFW010000458.1:0-1255 GCA_045121315.1 Eubacteriales bacterium | reverse complement strand
TAAAAAGTCAATGCAAGAAAAAAGTACAATTTCCAAATGAAGCTTCGTTGGAGCGATTTATTTGTGGGCTTGTGTTGGAATACAACCGAGAAAGCGAAGAACGCATACACAAGGGTTTTGCTCTTGCTCAACCTCAATTAACCGATTTATTTAGCTAAATTATCAAAAAATTTACAAGGTGTTTACATAAAATTCTTGACATTATCCCGTTTTTCGGCACTGCTTATTTTGTTTACAATTATATGTAACCCGCAAAACACCCCTTAAACAACTTTTTTTTTAAAATTTTTCAATCCGACTATTTTCTATCTATATGTAATGAAAAAGACGGGTACAAGCCCGTCTTCTTACCATTTTTAGTCGATACGTTTCACGGCGAAGCCGCATACAAACACGAATGCAAAGACACTAAGTCCGCCTCCAAGCTCAGCTTAATTATGGACGGAGACCGCTGCCGCCTTGCAGGGTAATCGTTTCCCCCGTCACGTAGCTCGCCTCATCGCTGCAAAGGAATACGCACATTCCCCCAACGTCCTTTTCAGGGTCGGCAAACCGCCCCATCGGCACACCCTTAATCGTCTGCTCATAGCGTTCGGGGTATTCTTCCTTGAACTTCTGCAAGCCTTCCGTCATCGCAAGCGGACAAATCACGTTCACGCGCACACCGTAAGGCGCCCACTCGGTTGCCGCTACGCGCGAAAGCCCGCGGATACCCTCTTTCGCCGCCGCGTAGGACGATTGCGCGATACGCCCGAACAAGCCCGCGCCGCTCGCAAAATTCACCACGCACCCTTTCGTTTCTTTCAAATAAGGGAATGCCTTTTGCATATAGAAGAAGGTCGCATAAATCCCCGAATAAATAGCAAGGTCAAGGTCCTCCTTCGTATGGTCGATAAGCATTTTCCCCGAAGCGGAAGCCTGCGCGTTGTTGATGACCGCGTCGATTTTCCCAAAGCGTTCCACCGTCTTGTCAATCACGTTTTGAATTGCCCCTTCATCCGCGCCGTCCGCCGTCACGCAAAGCACTTCACAGCCGTGCGCCGCTTCCAGCTTTTCTTTCGCGGAAAGCAACGTCGCTTCCGTTCTGCCCGTGATAACGAGCTTCGCGCCCGCCTTTGCAAACGCGGTGGAAAGCCCGAACCCGATGCCTCTGCCGCCGCCCGTAATAATCACCACTTTATCTTTCAAAGAAATCATATTTTGTTCTCCTTTCATCTTATTGAGATTTGGTATCATCATTATAACACTTCTTTTT
>JBGVFW010000457.1:0-2353 GCA_045121315.1 Eubacteriales bacterium | reverse complement strand
ATTTCACTTGGACAAACGAAACCATACCGATAAAGCAGGGCGCAAGCACCATTCTTACGATGCTTGCGGGCTGGGGCATGATGTTCTTTTTCGTGATACTTTACGTTTTGGTGAGAAAATTTGTCGCTCCCGTGATATTCCTGCTCTGCGTTGCGTTGGTAATGGCGATTGCGGCAACGCTTTCACTCATGTGGCTAAAAAAACGCGGAACAAAGATATTTGAAACTCTTTGAGCTTGAGATAAAGCGGCTGCAACGCGAGTTGAAGCAAAAGAAGCAAGAAATCTTGCAATTTATCTTCATTTAGGTTATAATAATTTTATAATGTCCGAAACAGAGGACGGCGAGCTCGTTTTATATTACGCAAAGGAGCTTTGCAGAGAATAATTTTATGTAACATTAAGAGGTTTACTATGCAAAAAAGACTTTACAAAATTGATGAAGGTAAGATGCTCGACGGCGTTTGCGGCGGTATTGCCGAATATTTCGATATTGACCCGACAATTATCCGCCTTGCATGGGTGTTGTTTTCCGTTATGGGCGGAAGTGGTATTTTGGCGTACATAATCGCAGATATAATCATTCCGAGAAAGCCGAAGGATTGATGATCTTATATTAAACTTGAAAATCATATAAAAACCAAGACGGGAGATAAAACATGAAACAAGCAAAATGGATTTGGTGTCCGAACGCTTTTGAACGTTACCACGGTATGAAGCTTCACAACAGAAGAACGGAAAGAGGTTTGTATTATCCTCCGATGTGGAGAGTTGACGCTCCGGAAAGAAATCTTTTCCTTTATAAAGTAGCTGTTCTGGAAAAAGAAGAGACTATCACTTTTTATGCAAATACGGAATACGCGGATATACTTGTAGACGGCTCTCGTTATCCTGCTGGCTCAACCGTTACTCTGCCTGCGGGAAGACAGATGGTTAAGGTATATGCTTATAAAGATGGCGGTTTTCCATCTGTCTATATAGAAGGTGATATGTTTGCTTCCGATGAAAGCTGGAAGCATGGGTCTTTTGGCGGCTCAGACCTGCCCGCAGGAACGAACGATATGTATACCTCTCTTTCCGATAACCCCGAGATTTTCAAATTCGCATATGAACGCATTTATCCCGTTACTACTGAGAAAACCTGTGGCGGCACGCTTTTTGATTTCGGCAAGGAGTGTTTCGGTAACGTGATATTGGAAAATATCGTGCCTGCTTCAAGCTTTCCCGTTTACTGCGGCGAATCGCGCGAGGAAGCGCTTGACGGAGAAAACGCCATAGTAAAGCTTTACGTGAGCGGTGAAAGCTATCGCTCCGAAAGCGTTTCTTTCCGCTACGTTTTCGTGCCTGATTTCGGCGGTACATACGATTTTTGCGCGGATTTTGAGTATCTTCCTTTGAAAAACCGCGGAGAGTTTCGCTGCGAAGACGAGCTTGTGAATAAAATTTACGATATCGCGGTATACACGCTCGGTCTTAACTCGCGTGAAGGATTTTTCGACGGTATAAAGCGCGACCGTTGGGTTTGGGGCGGCGATGCTTACCAAAGCTTCCTTGCAAACTATTATCTTGCAGCAGATAAAGATATTGTGCGCCGCACGTTCAAAATCCTGCGCGGTGCAGATCCCGTTACAAGCCATATCAACACGATACCCGATTATACGTTCTATTGGATAATAAGCCTTTGGGAGTATTATTTCCATACGGGAGATAAAGAGTTTGTATCTTCCATATACAGAGATATGAAGTCTCTATTTGCTTTTGCCGAATCAAGATTTTCCGAAGAGGGGCTTTATGAGCGCCGCGGGGGAGATTGGGTTTTTGTTGACTGGGCAGATAATTTTGACAAAGATGCAGGTCCTATTTGTGCCGAGCAGATGCTCCTTTGCCACGCTTATGAGTGCGCCGCAAACTGCGCCGAGCTTGTCGGAGATGAGCAGAGCGAAGCTTACTATAAAGCACGCGCAAAAGAGGCGCACGAAAAAATAAATGCACTTTATTGGGACGAAGAAAAGAACGCTTTCGTTGACGATTACAAGAGCGGCAACAGAAATGTCACGCGTCACGCCAATATTTTCGCGCTTCTTTATAATCTTACAAGCGAGGAAAGAAAAGAGAAGATCATCACGCACGTTATCAAGAACGACAACGTTCCTGCCATAGTTACGCCGTATTTCCGTTTCTTTGAGCTTGCGGCTATGTGCGATATAGGCGATTTTGAATACGTTCTCAATACCTTGCGTTCTTATTGGGGCGGCATGGTTGAGCTTGGTGCCACGACGTTTTGGGAAAAATACGAGCCCGACCAAAAGGGAGCTGAGCATTACGCTATGTATGGGCGACCCTACGGCAAGAGCC
>JBGVFW010000456.1:0-3253 GCA_045121315.1 Eubacteriales bacterium | reverse complement strand
TAGACTATTTCTATTTCAACCTCAGTTAATTTTATCATAATAGACCTCCCGAACAATATACACTAAATAAATATTATCACAAATAATGGCAGTATACAATATCGGATTTCCTGATGTTGCTCCCATTTTTGATGTTTATTTGATGTTTGTTAAGGCTTGATATTACGAAAAGTTACGCAAGGATAAGGAACAGAAAGCATAACATAATAGGGGTTACGAGGGGTTAATATCGACTGCAATACCCCTCAAAACTGCCCCATACCGTTTGGTAAGGATGAGGTCACCGGTTCAAATCCGGTTATCAGCTCCAAAAAATCCTGTCACATTGTGGCAGGATTTTTGTTATATATATATATAGCAACCGCTCAGGCAAATCGCGTTAGTCTGAGCGTAACCGCTTAATAACCACCCCCTGACATAAACAAACCCTCCGCAGTAAGCAGAGGGTTTGCGTACATATATTGTAATTATTCATCAGACGATGACGTCGGTTTTGTGCGCCGGACGATGGACTGCTTCATCTCTTCGCTCCAGGGCATAAGACTTTCGAGTTCTTCGTTGGAGAACGGCTTGCCCATGTACTGCATGTCCGTCAGTACCAAAGCAAGATACGAATACGGCTCGACGCTGTTTGCTTTCGCAGTTTCGATCAGGCTGTACACGATCGCGCTGGATTTCGCTCCCTTGACCGTGTCGGAAAACAGCCAGTTTTTCCTCCCGATCACAAACGGACGTATCGCGTTCTCGGCAAAGTTATTGGATATTTCGACTTCACCGTTATTCAAGAACGCTCTGAGGTATTTCTCCTGGTTCAGCGCGTATTTCACCGCATCCTCAAGCTTGCTTCCGCTGACAGGGTCGATACTACGCACCCAAAGGAAGTATTCGTCCACCATCTTCTCTGCTTGGTTGCGGCGATTCTCTTCTCTCTGAGCGTTATTCAGATTTTTCCATTTTCTTTCCAGCGCAAACAGCTTGTTGCAGTAATTGTATCCAACTGCCGCCTTGGAATTCTCCGTTGTCGCGCCCTTCGGCATCGCGTCGCGCCACGCTCTGCGCATATGCGCCCAGCAACCGCACCGGGTGACGTTCTCGACGGCGTTGTATCCCGCATATCCGTCCGTTACCAGACAGCCCGTAAAGCTACTCAGGAATCTCTTGCAGCGCTCTCCGCTTCTGTCCGGCTGGTACTCGAAGATCCGTATCGCCTTGCCGGAGCGTCCATCGCTGCCGTAGACCCACATCCTCGATTCACTCTGCGGAGCCTTACCTTCTTCCTTGAGCACCTGTACGACCGTTTCATCGGCATAGATGACGCTACCCGCGAGAAGTTGCTTCTTCATCAGCTTGTACAGCGGCATGAGCCATTTCTCTGCTACCCTGATGATCCAGTTCGCCATCGTTGCTCTTGAGAGCGCAAAGCCGTCACGCTGCCAAATCTTTTCCTGCCGCGCCAAAGGAATGCCGTCCACATACTTCTGCGTCATCACATCGGCTACTAAAGAAGGCGACGCATAGCTGTGCTTGATCAGTGGTTCGGGAGCTTGAACGCTGTATATCCTCGAAACACCTTTCTCTTTTTCACAGTAATCGCAGGTGTAGGTATATGCGTAGTAATTGACGACTTTCATGGATTTCGGAATAGATTGTATCTCTCTGCGCAGGAATTTCTTTCCCATCCTTCTCAAAGGTTTTCCACAGGAAGAGCAGACCTTTTCATCTTCCGGGATGTCGAGAAAAACATCTTCCGACGGAAGCTCCTTGATCTTATCTTCAAGCGAGCCCTTCGGCTTGCGCTTATGCTCCGGAACGATGATCGTTTTCTCGTCAGGTTCAGGAGCCTTCGGGTCTTGCTCCAGCTCCGCCTCGTTGAACACGCTGAGCTGATCGGGAGATACATACTTCTGCTTTTCGCTCGACTGTCCGAAACGTGCTCTCTGCATATTCAGGAGAATCTCATTCATGTGATCGAGCTTTGTTCTGAGACTTTCTACTTCTGCTTTGAGCATACTGTTTTCACGCTCTAATTCAGCGATGCTTTTGTGCGATTTATTTGATTTTTGGGACAACAAAAACACCGCCTTTTCAGTCGTTTTTACTGTGTTTATTATACCATAAAAGTGCTGAAAAGTCCAGTGTTTAAGCCGATTTCTTGCGATTATTACAGGATTGTTTTTGCTAAAACAGGTCTTTGCTTCTTACCTTTTTGATGACTCTTTTCTGCTCTACAGAAAGGCCTTCCATCAACCACCGAAAGGCTTGGGGTGTAAGCAGCTTCATCTCATCTTTGGAACGAGGCCACTGAAAGTGACCGTTATTCAGACGCTTATACAGAAGGACAAAGCCGTCGCCTGAAAACCACAGCGCTTTGATGCGGTCTGTTCTGCGCCCGCAGAACAGGAACAGGCTGTTTTCGTTGATCTCGTATCCGTATTGAAGGATGACGATTTGCGCCAGTCCGTCAATTCCGCGGCGAAGGTCGGTGTAGCCGCAGGCGATGTAGTAGTTCTTGATGCTTGACAGATCGATCATAGCTGCTTCAAAAAGGATACTGCCGCCGCGACGACTTCCGGATTTGTATTCACCGGGATCTCTACGGTCGTGGATGATGTTTTGATGACAATGCTTTGCGGCGTCGGATCGAGAACATATCCGGTCGGCGGAGTGTATTGTACCAGCTCCGGCTGAGGCATAGTTGCTTGTACCGCTCCGGACTGAGCTTGCCTGATCGTAGCTTCCCTGAGCCTGCGCAGTCGGTAGTAATATGTCTTTGTTGCAATACCGGCTTGTTTGCAAAACGCTTTGACGCTCAAGCCGCTGTCTTCACGCTCCTGCACCATCGCGCTCCATTGATTCAGTCTGACCTGCTGCCGTATCTTCAGGATCTCGCTCATGTAACCACCCATTTCCATTTTTCTCAAATAGTCCAATTTACTCCATTGCACTTTTGGGGACTGTTTTGCCCGGTTACATTATCTCATGTTTGTCCGTGCTTGAACAGAGGGGTGATTGTTGAGCGGTTACGAGGCTGTCGCATTAAGCCCTAACCAAAAAAGAGGCTGTCGCAAATCGAAAGATTTGTCGGCAGCCTCTTAACTTAATATTTTTACCCTTTCCAATTCTTTGTGATAATTACTATGTATATTAAATTAGTCTTTTTATTTCTTTTGAGAATTCCTGCATGCGTTCATCACGATTAAAGAAATGGAATCCCCATATCATAGCGGTTTTTGTTTTGATGCCGAAATCGTTT
>JBGVFW010000455.1:0-6457 GCA_045121315.1 Eubacteriales bacterium | reverse complement strand
ATACCGCCACCCTCGGTCGTCTGACGCTTGATCTCAAGCACGTTAAAGAACGCGAGGCGAATAAGCGCGCAAAGAACGTATGCGCCAACGATAATGCATCCGACAACGCCATCAACACCCATCATATAACAGATGATCGCTGGAGCCGCGCCAAAGCTTACAACGTCGCAGATAGAATCAAGCTGAATACCGAAATTTCTCTCGTCGTCGGTTCTGTTCTTCTTTGTTCTGGCAACCGCGCCGTCAAACGCGTCAAAAAGTCCAGACAAGGCAACACAAATAACCGCCACGGTAAATCTGCCGTTTATCGCGAAAAGCACACCCGCAATAGCGGATATAAGGTTTAAATATGTAAGGATTACCGTGTAGTCATATACCCCGATAAAGCCTGTCTTTTTGATCTGAATATTATTTTCGTCCCTACGTTTCATATTTCTTTCCGTCATATCTTAAATTTTGTGAAAGCTCAAATTAATATTTATCTGCTTTTTGCCCTTCTCCTCGGGCTTGGATTCTACCTCGGGCTTGTGCTCTGCCTTCGGCATAACCTTATCCTTTATCTCACCGATAACGTCGGACAAGGACTTCTTTTGAGGCTTGGGCGTCTCAAGTCCGTACTTTATCTTCATGTCGTGATAAATATCCTTTTCGATGTCCTTGGTCATCTTCTTTGCGACCTTCTTTGCCGCCTTTTTGCACATTTTGTCGACCTCGGCGCGCTCCTCGGCAATCTTCTTTGCCTCCGCATCGGCAGCCGCCTTTTCGAGCCTCTTTATCTCGGGCTGGGAGTAAAGCTTATCACATGCAACACACTTAAACTTGTAAAGCACATATCTGAAGCCTTCGGGGTGATATTCACGCAAGGAAGTGCCTTCCTTGGGCATAACCGTCCAGGAAAGCTTGCACACTGAAAGCTTCTGCGCACATTCGGGGCAGAAATGCTCCTGCTCACGCAAAAATTTCTCGTCGCCTATATAGATTTTTTCCTGTATAGCCATGCTACACCTCCAGATGTTAAATTCCTAAGCAAGCCGCTCCGATAAGTCCCGCGTCGTTTTTAAGCGTCGCAATCTTAATTTCGGTTGCCTTAACGTATTCTCCGCCGTACGTTTGCTCTCTTATTGCGGGAACAAGCATATCGAGAAGGTACTGACCCTCACCCGATACACCGCCGCCGAGAGATAGTATCTCGGGCTGGAAAATATTTATAATGCTCGCAAGTCCGCTTGCAAGATATTTTATGTATTCTTCAACCACCTCGCGGCCCGCGTCATCGCCCGCGCGCATTGCCATAAATGCAGTTCTGCCCGATACCTTACCGTGCTCCTCAACAAGGTCTTCAAGCAGGGTCTCTCTACCCTGCGCACGACACTCCTCAAGCTTTTCTGTAGTCATACGAATAAGCGCGGTCGCACTGCTGTACGCCTCCCAGCAACCGTGTCTGCCACAGTTACAGGGTCTGCCGTCAACCGAAATTACTATGTGACCAAGCTCCGCGCCCGCAAAATTCGAGCCCGAATAAACCTTGTTATCAATAATGATTCCGCCGCCAACACCCGTGCCGAGAGTAATCATAATAGAGCTACTTGAGCCGCGAGCCGCACCCGCTACCGCTTCACCCCATGCCGCCGCATTTGCATCGTTTTCAACGTGAATGTTGGAAATACCGAGACGGTCAGAAAGCTCACTGCAAATGGGATACTTTACGAAGGGGAGATTGCACGCGTATTCAACCACGCCGTCACGACTGTTCGCAATTCCGGGAGATGCGATACCAACCGCCTCGACCTCGGAAAGCTCAACACCCGCATCGACGCAGATCTTTCGGCAAAGAGAGGCCATGTCGTCCATAATAAACGCTGCGTCTCTACTCGCCTTCGTGGGAACGCTTCCCTTCTTTATTATATTGTAATTTTCATCAATAATTGCCGCGGCAATGTTCGTGCCGCCAAGATCTACACCTATACGGTACATATTTTCCTCACTTTTTGTCGTTTTATGTAGTACATTAAATAATTATACATTAAAAAATGTTTGGTGTCAAGATTGAATTTCACCAAACAAACGGCACCAATCTATATTTCACCTTATTCTTATATTCCGCATAGCCGTCAAGCTCGCGCTCAAGAAGCTTTTCCTCATCCAGGATGCGAATCACGATTATTACGGGATATAACGCAAACGGAATAAGCCCCCAAAATGAGCCGAGGATCAACGGTATGGGCAAAAACATCAGAAGCGTCGCAAGATACATTGGATGACGAACGATACCGTAAAGCCCTGTGCTTACGACCCTCTGATTTTCCTGCACCTCGATCGTTCTTGAAAGATACGTATTTTCACGCATTACCTCCGCGTACATTCCGTATCCTACAACAAACAATACAGATGCCAAAATCACAGTCCAAGCGGGAACACGCGACCAAGAAAACCTGAAATCAAGCGCGGACACAATAAAGCCTATGGGAAACATAAGTGCCGAGAGTGACACAACTCCCTTCTGTGTCGCCTGCTTTTCCTTACCGTCGAGGCGCTTTTTGAGTAGCTCGGGATTTTTTATGTAAAGTATTATTCCTACTGCAAGCATAGGGATAAACAAAATTGTCAAAAACAAGTATGCGTGGGGATAATCAAGCGTCCACGCGGGCAGGAACAAAAACACGCCTACAAGCACTATCCCCGCCAAAAATTTAGTTAAAGCACTGATAAATAGTTTCATTTTCAATATCACCTTAATAATAGAATTTAAAAACGAAGAACTCAATTATTTTAAAAGGATTATCCGTTAAAGTTTCCTTTAAGAGTATTTATTGATTTGACAAGCATTCGGTGTATAATTCCACATTCCTGAAGAAGCTCCTTTGCCGTATCATCACTAATGACATTTGATCCGTTAAGCATTTCGATCCAGTACTCCGTTTCTGCACATTCCTTTAAAGCAATATGAAATTTATTGATAAAGTCCGCTCTACTCGATGCATAATTGGCTTCATGAATATTGGCGCCAATAGAGGTAGCGCTTCTTACTATTTGATTAACAAGCACTCCCCTGCCTTTTCGCGTATCAATCTCATCACAAACAGCAATGATATGTAAAGCAAGCTCTTTTGCTCTTGTTCTCAATTCAGAATCCTTCATGTTATTCTCCTTATTAGGTGAAGTTTTTGCTTTGCAAAAGTGAAGTTGCGAATTTAGCTCGCAGTGAAGTTTTGCTTCTTCGTCGCAAAGTGAAGTTAAGTTCGCCTCCACGCTAATCTTAACCTGCGCCGCATACGGCGCAAACTTCACTTCGGCGATAGCCGAAACTTCACTGCTTGCAACTTCATTCGCCACAGGCGAACTTAGTCGTTGATTGGGAACCAATCAACGTATTACCAAATTACAACACGCTTATTAGGAGCAATATACATCTTATCGGACTTCTTTACACCGAAGGTATCATACCATTCGGGGAAGTTGCGAGGCTGCATATTTGCACGAAGCACTGCGGGGCCGTGAACGTCAACGGTGAGAAGGAGCTGGAGGAACTCGGGCTTTGCCTTCATACACCAAACGCGCGCCCAGTTCATGAAGTATTCTTCATAGGATGCGTTGTCCATATTTGCCATAATAGCAAGTGTAACCGCCATACCGCCGTTATCAGCCATGTTTTCACTTACAATGAACTTGCCGTTAACCTTACCCCAAGGAAGCTCGATTCCGTCGAACTGCTTGATCATGGCATTGATCTTCTTCTGGAATTTCTTTTCGTCGGTCTTTGTCCACCAGTTGTTGATGTTACCGTTTTCATCGCACTTTGCACCGTTGCTGTCAAACGCGTGAGAAATTTCATGACCGATAACCGCACCGATACCGCCGAGGTTTTCGCTTCTTGTCTGCTTAAGTGAGTAGAAGGGCGCCTGAAGAATAGCTGCGGGGAACGTAATATCGTTAACGAAGGGATTGTAGCAAGCGTTAACCATATGTCCGGGCATTGCCCACTCCTCGGGATTTACGGGCTTTGTAAGCTCGCAGAGCTGATGAGCGTACTTAATTGAGCGGAGCGACATAACGATGTCAAAGAGGGACTTCTTATCGTCAAATACGAGCTTATCGTATGCGGGATCAACCTTGTCGGGATAACCCATCTTAACGCCCATCTTGGAAAGCTTGAGAATTGCCTTTTCCTTTGTTGCTTCTTCAAGGAAATCGTTGCTCTTGATTCTTTCCTTGTACATATCAACGATCTGATGAACGATCTCGGTAATATCCTTCTTCGCTTCCTCGCCGAAGTACTTTTCACCGTAGTAAAGACCTACGGGCTCGGAGTACATGCCACTTGCGAGCTGATATGCGAACTTGTCAAGAGGACTCATAGCGGGAATACCGTTCAATGCACGCATAAACATACCGCCGATCTCACGAAGCTCCTCTGTGAGGTAAGAGCAAGCGGAAAGAAGACCTGTAACGTATGCCCAGGACTTATAAAGCTCGAAGGTCTCCTCATTGAATACCTCGGAGAAATTCTTGAAATATCTGGGCTCCTCAACGATGATCTTTTCGGGAACGAAGCCGAATACGGAGTTAAGAAGCTTTCTCATGGCAACGGGACGTACCATATAACAGAGCTTGCCTGTCTTCATAGGATTATATGCCTTAACGTACTCGCTCCATTCCTCTCTTGTCTTTACAAAAGAAGCGATCTTTTCGTCAAATGCAAGTGTGTCGGCAAGGTACTTTTCCTGCTCCTCTGCAGTAAGCTTTGTCTTTGCAAGCACTGCCTTTGCCATATTTGTCCAAAGACCGATGAACATTTCCTTCTGCTGAGCGCGCTCGGGCTTATAGAAGGAAGCATCGGGAAGGATCGTGGAGGGACCGGAGATGGAAACACAGTTGTGCTGTGTGTCCTTCATGTCTGCGCCAACGCTTATATAGAAGGGCAAGGGGTATCTTCCGAGCATGAGAGTCTTGAGCTTTCTGTTGAAGGCAGAAATAGAATCAAGCTTCTGGATCGTAGCAAAATGCTTGAGCGCGGGAGTAATACCGTGAGCGCTTCTCTTTCTTGTGTTCTTTGCGGCAAGGTAAAGAGCGCACGCGTTCTTTAAATATTCGTTGGGGTATTCACCGCTCTTGCACATGTCGGAAAATTCACCCATCATGAGCTTTTCAACGTCAGAATCAAGGGAGGAAAATCCGCCTGTTCTGGGCTGGTCATCAGGGATAACGAGATTGTCGATCGTTTCCTGATTTACATGAAGGTACAAATCGTCCTGAATTCTTACTTTTTCCATTTTTTGTTTCTCCTTTTATGTAAAAGTATTTTTTATTTTTTATTTTTCTTTTTTATAAATTGAACGAGAAAATAAACAGCGACAAAAATCGCCAAGATTATGCCGACACCGACAAGCACAACAAGGTCGGAATCCATATTGAGAAGCGACTTTCCGTCAACGCCAAATAAGCGAAGTATCAAAGCGCCGAGCCCGAAGCAAACAAGCGTCAGCGCAAGCTCGCAAATGATTTCAAGCATTATCTCACGAAAACGTGATTTTCTTTTCATGATTACTCCTTATTTATAGCGACAACGCACTCGACGTGGGTCAAGACTCCAAAAGGTATAAAAAACGGTCAAAAACGGGGGGTGGAAACTACAAAAGGTATATTTTTAACCTTGCAGTGGTGAGGGTACACAGATCGGTACGTCCGCCACGCAACGCCCATAAAGAATAAGGACTATCGGATAAGCTCGGTCAGACCTTTCTTTTGAAGTTTCCGAAGACTTCATTCACCTTTTCAAAGCAAGCAAATGTGTCAGGGTAGCTTTTAAGGATCTTCATCATCTCGCCGATCTGACGCTTGTTGATAATACATACCAGCATATATTTATCCGTGTCCGAATACATACCGTGTACACGCAACTCGGTGACGCCGTGCTTAAGGCGTGTCATCAGCTCGGAGGCCAATTCATCGGGATGTGATGTAACGATCTCGAACTTATATCCGTTCTTGATTCCGCTGAGTCCGTTGTCAACGATTATATTCGCAATAAACAGGTTGAGCAGAGTACACATCACAGGGGTAATCTTCATACCGTAGACAAAGAATGCGATAAACACAACGCTGGCATCCATTATAAAGGAAACGTAGGCAACGTTGGTGTCCGGCTTCGCCTTTTTGATTAATGCGGATATTCCGTATGTACCTCCGCTCGCGCCAAACCTTTTGAGCATAAGCGAGAATCCAAAGCCGGAAATCACACCGGTGGCAATGCAAGCAAATACAATATTGAAATCGGCTTGATTGTTTGCGAGGCAATAGGGATTTGCGCCTATCCACTGATAAAAATACGGGATAAAGGATTGAACGAGCATGTATATGCTCAATATCAGTCCGAGCTTCTTGTTAACAACAATGCTCACCAAAACAAATATAGGAATATTAAAAGCCAGCATCAGAACCGACCAGCTCACCCTGTCAC
>JBGVFW010000454.1:0-1561 GCA_045121315.1 Eubacteriales bacterium | reverse complement strand
CTTTCATTTGGTGCTTTTAGTGTACTATAAAGACGGAAAATCTGCAAATGTGCGAAAAAAGAAAAATACGAGAAACACCGAAATGTTCTCGTATCTTTTTTCACCTTAGCAATGCTCGTTATTCCTATTTCTCAGAAACTGTCCTTAGGAACCCGAAGCATTACGCAATGGATTTTTTATGTTTGTGAAAAAACACGCTGAAATATGCTTTATGAAAAATCACGCATTATGCGAGCTTTCTCACTTTACAAATCTCAATTACATACGCATGGTTGAGAAAAATGTTTTTCACACAATGCTTTTGCAACTTTATGTCGAATTTTATTCTGATTTAACGGAGTTTATATATTCCGCGACGTCTTTGTACATTATAGGAAAATGCTATATCGTTATTATATCACATCGATTTGGCATGGTCAATTAGAGAAAAGAGCAGATGCGAAAGCATCTGCTCTTAATATTATCTATGAACTATTATGAGGAAAGTTCTTTTGTTTACTTTTCTTATAAGAAAAGTAACTTAGTCTTCGTACATTTTAGCGAGTTTAACGAGGCGTTCGTACTTAGCTTTAGCCTGTACTTCAGCTTCTGTGAAGAGTTCTTTAGCTCTTTCAGGGAACTGTTGTTCAAGACGGCTGTAACGTGTTTCGCTCTTGATGAAGTCAACGTAGCTTGCTACGGGAGGCTTGCTGTCTATCGTGAGCGGGTTCTTACCTTCTGCTTTGAGGGCAGGGTTGAATCTGAACATCTGCCAGTAACCTGCTTCAACAGCGCGTTTCATTTCGCTCTGGCAGTTGCCCATACCGCCCTTAACGCCGTGCATTTCGCAAGGAGCGTAACCGATGATAAGAGAAGGACCGGGATATGCTTCCGCTTCTGCAATAGCTTTGATGGTCTGGTTCATATCTGCGCCCATTGCAACCTGTGCAACATAAACGTAGCCGTAAGACATAGCGATGTTAGCAAGGTCTTTCTTCTTGATAGCTTTACCTGCAGCTGCGAACTGAGCAACCTGACCTATCTGAGAAGCCTTGGAAGCTTGACCGCCTGTGTTGGAGTAAACTTCCGTATCGAATACCATTACGTTGATATCGTTGCCGGAAGCGAGAACGTGGTCAAGACCGCCGAAACCGATATCATAAGCCCAACCGTCGCCGCCAAAGAGCCATACGGACTTCTTGGAAAGGTAATCTTTCTCAGCGAGAATCTTGTCTTTGAGTTCATTCTTGCAGTCGCAAGCGGAGAGCATTTCAACGAGAGCTTTTGTAGCTGCGTCGTTAGCTTTGCCGTCGTCAACTGTGCTGAGGTAAGCGTCGATAACTGCGAGTTTCGCGTCATCTGTTACTGTTTCGCGGAGAACTTTAACGTAGTTGATGAGTTTTTCGCGGATAGTCTTCTGAGCAAGGTAGATGCCAAGACCGTGTTCAGCGTTATCTTCGAAGAGGGAGTTGCCCCAAGCGGGACCGCGGCCGCTGTCTTTATTTACCGTGTAAGGTGTAGCGGGAGCAGAGCCACCCCAAATAGAGGAACAACCTGTTGCGTTGGAGATATACATTCTTTC
>JBGVFW010000453.1:0-3939 GCA_045121315.1 Eubacteriales bacterium | reverse complement strand
TGTGGCGAGGAGCATATCCCCAAGCTTTTATGAGTATTTGGGAGAGATCTGATTTTTCAAAGAAATTTATGCGTGACAATTTTCGTTCTTGCAAACAGATACAAAATTATTCCAACTTGCTATGCAAAGAGACGAGAGACTTGTTCACCTCTATAGAAGATTTGTCTTCGGTAGTAGTAGTTTGCACAACACATACAAACTGGGTATCTTCTGTTATTCCTCATATAGATCCTGATAAAAAATGCGCACTTTTAAGATATAGTAATGCCAATGCTGAAGTTGGAGCCAATGAACTAACTGCTGAGGATATGGAATTCACCTATATTCCTCAAACACCTATTTCTGATATAACAACCGAAACGGCTTGGATGTATAATGCTATCGCCAAGTACTTTATTATAGAAAAATACTCTGCTTATGATTTCAGAGATGAAATCCCAAATGAAATTATAGGTAACAAACGTATCCTGGAGTACATAAAAAGAATGTTAGCTTCATTGGATGAATATTTAAAATTGAATGATGTCTACGGATTTGAAAATCAAGTTAAACTTTTTGCAAATTATTTAGGGTATGAAACCAAAAACGATCATTGCAAGAAACTATTTGAAACCATTATCGATAAAAAATACCATTCTGCATTTAACATTGATGGATTAAACAGAATTGCCATTACTTTTCATTCATCCAAAGGATTAGAATTTGATCAAATTGTGTTGTTTGTATCCGACTATAAACTTTCTACAGAACAGGAAATATATAATCATTACGTTGCAGCTACACGAGCAAAAACAAAATTAGTCATGGTGTATGTAAACGATGATTGGTACGCACAACAATATGCCAAAAACATTAAGCAAATTTTAGGAGAATCCAATCTAAAAATGCGCGATGTTGCAACGATTATCAATTGTTGCGAAACATGAACGATGTTTTTAACCAATAAACTTCCGATAATACAAAATTATCAGAACCAAATCTTAACCTCAAGGAGGTAGATGCATATGTTGCCTGAAGAATTGGCACGCGTCAAAATAGATAAACAATTGAATAATGCCGGCTGGGATATCATTGCAAGAAATGAATATCTCCCTAACAGCACGGTAGCAATTAAAGAAGCTCTTATGAAAGGAAACACCGAGAGTGATTACCTTCTTTTCGTTGACGGCAAAGCGATTGCTGTTGTTGAAGCGAAGAAAGAAGCAAACAATCTCGGTGCAGATGTTGCGGCACAAGCCGAGTTCTATTCCGCCAATCCTCAAGACTGGTATGCGCTGTGGATCAAGGGGATGATTCCGCTTGTATACCTCGCCAACGGTAATAAGATATATTTCAAGAATATGCTTATTCCTGATAGTGAATATGAAGAATTGTCCGCAATGCACTCTCCCAAGAAGATGTTGCAATTGATAGGACAAGTTTCTGAGTATGGCGCTTTGCCAAGAATTGAACAGAAAGGCTTGCGTGATTGTCAGTACAATGCGGAAGTTGCTCTCGAAGCATCCTTGAAGGAAGGCAAGAAGAAAGCTCTTGCTATCCTTGCGACAGGTTCCGGTAAGACATATTTGGCTTGTCTTGCTTCTTACCGAATGTTGAACTATACGCCTGTAAAGCGCGTGCTGTTCCTTGTTGACAGAAACAATCTCGCACGTCAGACTGAGAGTGAATTCAGCTTGTTCGACCGCACTGAGAACGGTCATGCATTGAGTGCGCTATATCAGATCAATCGTCTCCGAAAGCCCGAAGATATTAACGGTCAGATTGTTATCTCTACAATACAAAAATTGTTTGCCGTTCTTACCGGACAAGCAATTTCCGATGACAATGAAGATGCAGAAGACGAAAACTTCAATCGTGATAACGAGAAAGCGATGAAGGAAATCGTTAAACTTGGCGATGATTTGAAATTGCCGCCTGACTTCTTCCAGCTTATTATCGTTGACGAATGCCATAGATCTATTTATGGCAAATGGAAAGCAGTTCTCGATTATTTCAAGGATGCAAGTGTTGTTGGTCTTACCGCCACACCTACCCCTGAAGCATACGCATATTTCGATAATAATATCATCGAACAGTACACGTATGATGATTCCGTTGTTGACGGTGTAAACGTTCCAGCTCGTGTTTATAGAATTATGACTGAAGCTACTGTTCACGGAGGAACAATCCATGAAGGTGAGCGAGTTGTAGAACTTACACGTAGAACCGGCGAACTTGATGAACATACCGCAACACAACGAGTGGATTATTCTCCCACGCAATTAGATCGTTCCGTTATTAATCAAAATCAAATCGAAGCTGTTCTTTCTACATATAGGGACTCCATTTATACAGATCTTTACCCCTATCGCGAAGAAAAGTGGGAGTATATTCCTAAAACTTTGATCTTTGCAAAGGACGATAACCACGCGACGCAGATTGTCGAGTGTGCCAAAAAAGTGTTTGCAGAGAAATTCCCGAGTGGAGAAGTTCCCGAGAACTTTGTTCAGAAAATCACCTATTCGGCGGGTGACTCCAATGCGCTTATTAGAGATCTCCGTAACGAAAGAGATTTCCGCATTGCCGTTACCGTAACGCTTGTAGCGACCGGCACCGACGTAAAGCCTTTGGAAGTAGTTCTGTTTATGAGTGATATCAAATCCGAAGTTCTTTATACTCAGATGAAGGGACGCGGATGCCGTGTTATTTCCGAGGATAAACTCAAGGAAATCACTCCGAATGCCACGACAAAGGAATGTTTCTACATTGTTGATGCAGTTGGTGTTACCGAAAGCGACAAACATATGCCAAAACCCGGTGGCGAACCTAAGCCCAAAACGAAAACCTTGTCTCTTGAACATTTGATTGAGCACCTTGCTCACGGTGATTTGAGCGACGAAAATATCGCGCTTCTACGTGATTATTGCGCATCTATTAACCGCAGATATGAAAATGACGTTCTGCACGGCAGACACCTCGACATTTTTATCGCAGATTACGGATATGCTCCAAGAACGTTGGCAAATGATATCAATAAAGCGCTTAGCACTCATTCCTTGCCACCGTTTGTAAGTGCATCAAGCAATAACACCGAACGTGCTGACTTGGTTTCTTGCCTCATTGGAAATATCAAAGCAAGAGAAAAGCTTCTTGAGATGCAGCGCGGCTATTATACCTATACCCCCGACAAGGAAGACGAGGTTATCTACAAAGGCTTCTCCAAGGAGTCAGCAAGATCTCTCATTGAAACCTTTGAAAAGTATATTAAGGATAATAAGGATTCCATTGAGGCACTCCGCATCATTTATAATTCCGAGAATACTCTTATCACATATTCAATGCTTTCCGATTTGAAGGATAAGCTCGCTTCTGCAAATAGCCTCTTTACACCGTTCCATCTTTGGAGCAACTATAAGATTCTCGATGAAGATGGCGTTGTAGAGGACTTTGACAAGAAGCAGAATGTGAATGCTCTTACCAATCTCATTCAGCTTGTACGTTTCGCTTATGGCAGAACCGCAGAGCTTTCCAGCTTGTTTACGGGTTATCTCCAGAGATTCAACCTATATTGCGGTCAGGTACAGCGTACTCTTACCGATGAACAGAAGGAAATTATGCGCCAAATCGCCGTATACGTTGTCAACGAAGGAGCATTCAGCTTGCCTGAACTCAACTCCTTTGATACCGATTTGTGGCGCAGGGGTATTACCGGATTCGGAAACAATCCCAAAGCATTGTCTTCCGAGATCCAACAATTATCAAGATTTATTTTGAAGGTGGCTTAATATGGCAGACATACAGGTCAAAAGCGAATCTACGCTTATTAAAAAGGTGGGCGACATCGCAAACGTTCTCGCGGCGGCAGGTGTCGGATTTACCGATTATTTAACACAGTTGACTTATATTCTTTTCTTAAAGATGGATGATGAGCGCGAAGCATACGGTTTTGAGAGCTCCATT
>JBGVFW010000452.1:0-34418 GCA_045121315.1 Eubacteriales bacterium | reverse complement strand
GAACGCACGGAGCTTTACGGTTACTTCAATGAATTTACGAAAAAATACACCGAAACGGAATTTTTGCGTGCAGTGTACGAATCAAACTATTTTAGGGACCCCAACATCATCATTCTCGACGAAATGAACATCGCTCGCGTTGAATATTACTTCGCGGAAATGCTCTCTATCCTCGAAATGCCCTTGCAGAGCGAATGGAAGATAGACGTTGCAACAGCGACGTGGGATAACGACCCTTGCCTTATTGAAAACGGCAAGGTCCAGATACCGAACAACATCTGGTTCGTCGGCACGATCAATAACGACGACTCTACTTTCGCAGTTGCCGATAAGGTTTACGACCGTGCGATACCGATCGACCTTGACAGCCGCGCGGACGCTTTTGAAGCAGAAGACACAGACCCTATTTTTGTTTCCACAGACCATATTATCGCTCTCTTCGACGAGGCGAAGAAAACATACTCTATATCCGAAGACACGAACGAAAAGCTCGAGCAGATGAACGATTATCTTATCAAAAATTTCCGCCTTGCTTTCGGTAACCGTGTTATTAAACAGCTTAACGACTACGTACCATGCTACATGGCTTGCGGCGGTACGGAACTTGAAGCCGTAGACTTTATCGTGGCAAAGAAAGTTTTGCGTAAATTCGAATCTTTGAACCTTGGATTTATGAAAGAAGAACTCACGAAATTCATTTCCTACCTCGATAAAACTTTTGGCAAAGACACAATGAAGATTTGCAAAGAATACGTTGAATACCTTAAAAAGATGAACTGATCTATCAGGAAAGGAGCTCGGAATGTCAGAATCAACGAAAAACATCGCGCGCGATGAAATAGCGGAAATCACCGAGAACACGGCGAGCGATGAAAGCGCGGAAAATTCTTCTCTTATTGATTCGATATATATTAAATATACCAAAAGTGTGATTCGCGCGCTGGCGAGCACCGAGTTCTACGATTATTTCATGAACGAGATGGCGTGCGCCAGAAACGAATTCCAATTTTCCAACCGCAGACTTGAAAAGTTCGTGGATATGGAATGGATAGATGCTATCGAGGATGCGCTTCCAGGTCTGCAGAATATCATTACAAACCCGAGAAACACTATCCGCGAGGACGAGATAATCGTCAACGTGGCAAACGCAAAGAAGGCGGATTCCTCCGTTGTTCGCCATTTGGCACAGCATGGCTCTATGGTGGATAACTTCGATGCGGACACGGGCGACGTTCGCCCCGGAAAACTTATGCAGAAACTGCGTGAGGATACGGTTGAAATATATGAAAACCGCCTTGTTATCACGGTGCTTGAAAACGCATATCATTTTGTTAAGATACGCCACGACGCGCTTATGAACGCCATGAGCGACGAGTTCGGCGCAAAGCTTAAATTTACTTCTAACATGGAAAACACGCGCGAAACCATGCATATGGATATGTTCCTGCACATCAAGGAGCGCGACGATTTCCTTACGACAGACTCCAAGCACAGGGAAGTGTTTGAAAGAATTTCCCGCCTTTACCGCGTGCTCATGTCGTTTATGAATACGCCCACGGTGCAGTCGCTTATGAAAGCTCGCCGCGTACACGGCGCAATAGTTAAAACGAACATACTCAAAAAGAACCCGAACTATAAAGCGATAGTTAAACTTTATGAGTTCTTGCAGAAATACGAGGACGTAGGTTACGCCATCAAAGTAGTTGAACAGAACCCCGAGGTGACAGAAGGCTTCCAGCAAGATATTTTCCACGGCGCAATGTTCAATTACATCATCTTGAAAAATTACCTTGAAGATGAAAAGAGCCGCGAGCTTCCCGTTTCCACGGTTGAAAAGAAGCGTACTCTTAAACCTAAATTTATAAAAGAGATCATAGAAGAGCTCACGGAAAATTACGACCTCCCCGACGTGGAGATACGCAAAGTCCTCATAGAGGAGCTTACAAAAGCTCAGCTTATGAAGGAGGAAGCGGAAGAACGCCGCCGCTTGGTCGAAGAGCAGGAAAAACGCAAGAAAGAAGAAGCGGAAAGACTGCGCCGCGAGCAGGAAGAAGAACGCGAACGCCAGCGTCTTGAAAAAGAGCAAGAAGCCGAGCGTATACGCAAAGAAAAAGAAGCAGAAAAAGCAAGGCTTGAAGCAGAGCGTCTTGAACGCGAAATGGAAGATTACCGCCGCGGCAAGATATTCCGCAAAGAGCTTGAAGAATTGTTCACGAAGATAGAGCAGAAGCTTGAAGCGCGCGAAGAGGAAGAACAGCTCCGCATAGCGCAAGCCGAGAAGCAGGAGTTTGAGGACGCGGCAAAAATTCTTGAAGAACAAGAACAGCGCAAACGTGAAGAAAATGAGCGCATAAAGAAACGTCTTGAAGAAGAAAAAGCGCAGGCTCTTTGGGAACAGCAGCAGGAAGAGCTCCGCAAAAAAGCGGAGGAAGAGGCGCGCGCGGCGGAAGAACGCGCACGCAAAGAAGAAGAGCGCCGCATAGCAGAAGAGGCGCAAAAGCAAAAAGACAGAGAACAACTAAAAACACAGCTTGCAGAACTTGAGCTGTTTATGAATAATTTGGAATCAAGTATAAAATACCGCCGAAACTATAAAGGAGAAGAATCGGAAGAAGGCGGAAACTCAGGTGCGGACGGCGATAAAAAATGAAACATTCTTGGTTAAGATTGTTTTCATCTGTCTACATTCTGCTGGTTTCCCTTTTGCTTATAGTAATTTCGGCATATGCTTGGGTGGTAATTTCCACATCTCCCACAGCCGGAAACATAGGATTTGGCGTGGCGGGCAGGGAACTTTGGAACCTTCCGATTATAACGTTTGATGACACATGGGACGGCAAAAGGGGTCTAGACACAACTCTCGATTCGATCGAAAAAGACGAAAACGGCGCTTATATAATCGACAGTGCCGCAAAGCTTTGGTTTATGGCTAGATACATAAATAATACCGATAATGTTGGCAATCTTACCATGATCATCACAAAAAATTTGGACATGACGGGTTCTGCAGAGAACCCGTTGGAATCCATATATGTTGGCGGTTACACGGGTGACGGCGTTATTACCATCATCGGTCAAACCACTACTGCAGAGGACGGAACGACAACGGGCAAGGCTCTCCGCCTTGACAAACCTCTGTTTTCGGGCGGTTTCGCGGGTGAATCCGGCGTAGTTATTGAGGGAATTACCATTGCAAATTCTACAATAACAAGCACAAACACTTTGGGCAGCGGTGCATTTATTGACTCTGTTGATTCAATGCAAGAGATAACGCTCAGAGATTGCCACCTTATAAGCAGCACGGTCACGGGCGGTAAAGACTCGCGCACGGGCGGACTTATAGGTTATACGGCGGGTTATAACAATGAAAACGACGGCCCCGTAAAGACTTACGTCACTATCGAGGATTGCTCCGTCGAAAACTGCGTTATAAATTCCGACGGCTCTGCGGGCGGTATCATAGGTCACTCCGGCGCTAACGCTTGGACTTATACGCTCGTTGAAGATTGCACGGTTAAAGATACAAAAATAGTGTGCGCGGACGACGGCGGTTGGCGCGTCGGTGAGATCGTCGGTACTGCGAACGTCGGTGAAATGGTTGTCAAAAACCCCACAACGTCCAACAATACGCTCACTCAGGCAAAAGCTTCATCTCAAGCCGCCGCGGGACAAAGCTCTCTTTACGGCCGTTTGGTTTTGGGCGATACGGGTAGCTTCTCTATCGTATATAGCGACGAAGAAGCGGGAACCGATACTTCCGAAAATACCGAAACGGAAGCGGCGGTGCTCCTTGTTGCCGCTGATGAAGCGGAAATCACGGTTGCCACATCCGCTACTACCGCAAAGGTAGAGCTTTGGGGTGCATTAACACAGCTTGCGGCAGACAATGTCACGGCAGACACGCAAACATGGACTTTGCATGGTACGGTAACGCTCAGCAAAGAGATACGTTTCCAAGACTTAAATATCTCTGTTATCGGTAACGAAATTACAAAGACGATCATCAATCTTGATAGCATTGCTTCCGGTTACACGTGGCAGGGCTACGAAATATGCTCTTCGGGATTTAACTTCGGTCAGATTGGCGATTACACCAACAATGTGAAAGAGAAAACGACGATCTCGTTCTCCAACATCATATTCAACAACAATAAAACCGTGGATGATACTTGTACTACTACTGCAAATCGCAGTGTGCTTTACACGTATGCATATACGGAAAATGTAACGTACACTAACTGCGTTTTCAACGGCGGTGTTGTTACATACGGAAACGCTTCGTTTGACGAATGCACGTTCAACGAAACCAATATTAAGAGATATTGCTTGTTCTTCGACAACGAATACGGCGGCAGAAACACTGACGTAAACAGCGAAGGAAACCCTGTTCCGCTTAATTATTCTATTACGAATTGTCAATTCAAAGCAGGTGTAATTGATATTGATGGCAACAAAACATATGCTTACGGTTGCGTTAAAGTTGCCGATGACAAGAGCTCGGGCGCAAATTTAGCAGTTAACGGTTCGACGTTTACGAACGTCAATAACAAAGCAGCTATTTATGTAAACGGTAAAACAGCCGTTACGGCGAGCGGTAACACATATAATAATTGCTTGATTGGCGCAATAGGCTTTAAAGGAGCAGGTTGTACGCTTAACGGAGTTCCTGTTGCAGATGGTGGTTATGTTACAAAAAGCGATGGTATCAATGTTGCCGATATAAGTTTCTCAACTACCACCACTACCGCAACGACTACGACAACAGCCGTAACTGAAGCAACGACTACGACAACGGCGGCAGCCGAAACGGACAACTACGACAACGGAAGCAACCGTAGCTGAAGCTACAACGACGGCTTCTGAAACGACACCACAGGAATAACCAAACGATAAAGTGCTTCTCCGCGACAGCGGAGAAGCACAAAAACATTTTTGATTTTTAGGAGATTTCCCGTAATGAACACGGAAGGAGTTAATGTCCCCAAAAAAGAAAAGAAGCGCTCGGAGAAGATATTTTCCGTTGCCACTTCTGTTTTTTTGGTCATAGCAATTCTGTTTTGCGGGCTTGTAATGTTTCAGATAAGCACGGCAGGGTATGTTACACTTTTTGGCTGTAGCTTTTTTCGGGTTGCCACAGATAGTATGGAGCCTGAACTTCCCGTCGGCTCTATCATAATTTCCAAAAAGACCGATATCGAAGATATCGAAGTCGGCGATATTATAAGCTTTAAATCCAGAGAATCTTATATGTCCGGTCAAATAGTAACGCACCGCGTGGTGGATATAAAAGAGATCGACGGCGAAATTTGTCTTGTTTCACGCGGCGATTCTAACAACAGCGTGGACGGATATTACGTTACGAGTGAAAACCTCGTCGGAAAAATCATTTACGTAATAAAGCAGGGTGGCTTCATCACAACGCTATACTCGCTTTTGACGAATAAAATGGGATTTTTTACGATAGTAATTGTTCCTGTACTGATACTGGTAACGGTAATATTGCAGGAGTACATAAGAAAAATAACGAAAGAAATCAAGGCTATAAAGCATGAAATAGATGAAGCGGAGCAGGAACAAAAAGAAGACGAGCTTCGCGAAGAGCTTCGCCAAAAGCTCAAACAAGAAATTTTGGTGGAAATAGAAGCGGAAAACGGCGAACAGAAAAAAGAGCCTTTACCAAAGGAAGTTACGCCGAACGAAGCTGACTCAAGGGAGGCAGAAAAATGAAAGAAACAGAATTTCGAATACAGAAATATAAAGCGATGCTTCCGCGCGCACGCGAGCGCGTTATAGCGGCGTTGATGATTTTTATGTTGGCTATTGCTATGATGGCAGTTTCCACGTTTTCGTGGATAACGCTGTCCGTAGCGCCTGAGGTAAGCGGAGCGACGACCACTATCGCCGCTAACGGTAACTTGGAAATAGCCTTGGCACACGATATATTGTTGGATGAAAATGATGAGCCTATACGTGATGCTAACGGAAATGTTGTTGCGATAGTGCCTTCTGAATCTGCTGTGGGAGATTCCAATTTGCCGATAACGCAAAAAAACCTTACTTGGGGTAATATTGTAAACCTTTCCGATGCTTCTTATGGCTTGGAAAATATTACGCTGCGCCCCGCGACGCTTAACACAAGTTCTCTTTTGTCACAACCGCTTTACTCCGCGACGTACGGTGTTGACGGACGAGTAAAGACTCTTATTTCCGATTACAGATACGTTCAGTACGATACGAAAACGGGAAAATTTGTTCAGTCTGATTACAAGGGAATTAAGGCAATTTCTTCCGTAGAATATACGGATGCTGCAGAGGTGCAGGGCGACGCTATGACGCTGCTTTACAATACGAAGCTTAACAACGCGAGCATTATTGCGTCCCAAGCAAACGTTGATTTCCGCAGCTTTGAGCAGGGAAAGACAAACTATAAATATATGGATGATTCCATAGGCGGCTTGCTCAGCTCCTATGCGGACGGCCTTCTTACGGGGGTTGGAGACAATACGGTCTGTGACGCAGACGATATTGCAGGGTTTTACGACCTCCTCGTATTTCTCGATGAAGGTGTGCTTGAGCCTACGGGTCAGGCTCTGATGGAGATATTCGACGTTTATCAGATAAACACATACGGCGAAAATTATAAAAACCACGAAAAATACAAAACCTTTTCCAGCGTAGATGATTTCTGCGAACGTGTTAACGAGGTCCTCACAGAAATGAATGCAGTTCGTGGAAGCACGGATGGCTTGACAGTAATTACAACAACGGATGGTGTTAAAGTAGGCAATACTTCTGTTGGAAACCCCATTACCTACGCAGAAACGATAACAAAAGCAAATAATAAAGCGCTTTATCAAAAAATAAATGCTATTTTTGCAAGCAGCAATGATTTCAGAACACTTTTCCCGTTTATTGCCGACATTTCCAGATTAAATGATTGCATAGAGCTTATGGAAACAAACGGATACGTTTCTTTTAATAATGGTGAAACTGTCGGCAGCGCGAACGTAACGTGGAAAGATATTGAACCCCTTATCGACTACCTTGTTTCGATTGATACCGTTTTGCTCAAGGTTGATTCGGACGAAATGACGATCAGCGAATGGATGGGCAGCTTGAATTTGGATAAATGTTTGTCTTTGGCAGGCGTTTTAAATAAAAGCCAAAGTGGCACAGCCGCAGACGGTGTTTGCGTAACTATCGTTGACGGACTTATCGAGCGTATTGATAAAATGCTTTATACGGGCGGTAAGGGATTAGAGATTAAAGACGTAACGTTGACTATCAAGAAAACGTCGTTGGATGCTAAAGTAAAAGAAGAATTTCCTACTAAGGCAGGATTAATCAATTCTGTTACCAAAATGTATTTCAGCAACGGCGTATCTTATATCCATTCTCCCATAGTAACGGATGCTCCTGCCACAACGAATAAATCCGTTATGGAAGAGGACATTGCAAGAGCGAAAACGCTTTCCGGTTACACGGAAGTAAAGCGCGTTTACGCGGCGCAGGATACCTACGGTCTTTCCGTTGACTTCTGGCTTCGCACAAACGCTCCGCAGTCTTTCCTTACGCTTGAGGGCGAGGTAGTATATACCTATACGGACGTCAAGGTTACTATAGACGGCACGGAATATCAGGTTTACGTTACCGACATAAAAACTCAGGCTCCCAAGGTTGACGAAAACGGTGATTATGTCACGGATGAAAATGGCAACAACATTATAGAGGACGTTGTTTTTGAGGATCAGGAAGTTTATTTTGCTCCCAAGAAAGACGGAGAGGGAAGTATTTGGTATTACTACCGAGGCAATACCCCTGTCGAAGGCACTGTTACAGAACCCGGTACGGCCGATAAGCTCCAAACAAAAGAGGTTACGGGCTACGTTGGCGCAAACCGAATCTGGACAGAAGAAGAGCTTGAAACAATGTCCGAAATGGAATACAGAACGACACAGGGTATGGGCAGCTGCTATACTTTCTATGCAGACCCCGGCGAAATAGGTCAGATACTCGAAGTCCTCAAAGCTCTCAAGGTTGCGTTTGTTGACAGTAACGGCAACCTCCTTGCAACGGCAAGCCTTGCAACAGAATATTGCTTCCCCGAATACGGTAAGTACGTTGTTCCGCTTATGCTCGATGATAACGCCATCGACACGGGCGAGGACACAGAGGAAGGCGACGATATCCGCGCGATAATGAGCCTTGAGCAGAACACGCCTACGCTCCTCACAGCGCTTGTGTATCTTGACGGTGCGATTGTCTCCAACGATAAGGTTCTTTCTTCCTCTGATATTCAGGGTCAGCTCAATCTTCAGTTCGGAAACACATATGAGCCCCAGCCCTTGGAAGACGAAGACCTTATGTCCGAAACGCTTAAAATTACGGCAACCGTTAAGGCAAGCGGACAGACGGACAATAATCTTGAATTCTACTTCACAGATACAGATAAATCATTCCCCACAACGGTAGAACTTTCCGTTGAGGGTGAAGCACCCAAAACAATTACGGCAAATTTCTTGCGTAAGATCACAACAACGCAGGGTACGCGCCAGGAAACTATCATATTCACCCAAGATGCAAACGACCCGACAAAGTGGACGGCAACTGCTACGTTCACAGCTCCCGGTGAATACATCTTGCGAAGCGTTTTTGCGGATGGTATCGAGCGCAAGCTTACGAACGTGGTCGATAAAGGCAACGCCGAAGCGGTTAAAGTTACAGTTCACGGCTTCAGCGTGGCAAACTTCAGTGCGGATAAAGGATTGAGCTATCAATATATGACGGCCGCCGATTACGTTACGGAAAACTTCTCCGTAGATATAAATGCATATGATGAGCAAAACGGAACGCTTACCCCGAACAGCGTTAAGGGCGTATTTATCAATGAAGATAACGTTGCCGTAACGATAAACTTTACTGCCGGCAATAACGGACATTACACAGGCTCTGCAACGTTCGTTTCCGACGGTACGTATAAGCTTGAAAACATCATTGTCGATGGACTTTACTATTCAATCGGCTCGGTTTACACGCGCGAAGTACGCACCAAGCTCAGCGTAGCAGTATGGCTCACGCACGATAACTGCGGATGCGAAAATATTGACCCGGATAAGTTCACAAGCAACGCCAATGGATTTGAATTTGTTTATGACGGCGAAACGGCTCACGAATTCGGCGTTAAGATGAAAGTTTATGATAGCAACGGTAATGAAATTACCTATTTGAACACAGGACTTTATTATAGCGAAATTCCCAATAATGTAGATGCAAGCCTTGAATGGAATGCGGGCGAAGGATATTACATTGGTGAATGGATTATAGGGGATGTTGGCGAATATTCGTTCAACTACGCTACGGTAAATATAAATGGCAACACAGAAACTATTACCAATGCGAAATTTGCTATGAGCATTATTGTAATGTCAGATAAACCTGCACAGTTCAACGCTGTGGAAATTCTTCCTACGGAGGTTATCACTATAGGAGATAATCCTGCCGCAAAGGTTGGTGTTAACCTTGAAAATGCAAAATCTGCGGTTGTTTACGGTTTGTTTGAAAAAATAATAGACGGTATAACTACACAGTATCTCATCGAATCAGAAAGAGGTAGTGTTTACAGCACAAGCACAAATACAACATATATCTTCACTCTTCCCGAAGAAGACGGATATTGGAAACTTGCAAATATTTTTGCAACAAAGGTTGCGTACACGGATGAAACAACGGGTAAGATCAAATTCCATAAAGACGATCCCTTGGCGGCTATATTCAACAACCCCAATGAGTACGAGGCAGTTAAAATAGTGCCCGAGTCTGAAGATGCAGCTAAATTGGAAGCAGCTAACGATAGTTATTACGTTGTTGACAAAGATACATTGTCAGCAGAGTATGCTAAAGTAAGCGGTATGAATGCAAATGGCACAAAGGTAATTGCGAAAATTCATACAACATATAGCGGTGATGGATATAGGGATTTGTTTGAGGGCAACGCATTTATGGTACCTTACACAGAAGCCATTCCGAGTCTTTCGGTAACATTTACTGATTTCGAGGGTGAAGTAATAACAGGTATAAGCAATGTTAAATTAGACTTCATATATACTGCACAAGATGGCGGATATACAAGTGATTATTTGGCAAATGAAAATGTTGGATTTGTAATAAACTTTACTTCCAGCGACAACAAAAACTTTACTTCTGGTTCAAGAGATCTTTTGTATGCAGGTACTTATACGGTTAAGTTCAGTTATATATATAACGGTCATACGGAAGAGCCTGTTATGCCGGATGGATGGCATAGTAGCGTTAAAGTTAAGAGTGTTATTCCGGAAGTAATTATCTCTGATATTACGCTTGATGGAGGTAGTGCGTATGCAGTTGACTTATTTGAAAGTGGCTCTATAAGTGATCCGTACACCGATAGTGGCCCTTGGTATCGTCCAACCCATAATTTTACCATCAATAGCAAACATATATTTGCTGCTAATAATAAGAATTATATTTCGAGGATAGAATCTGGAAATATGACGGCTTGGTTATACTTCAAGTGTTCGCATGCAAAGACGGTATCTACTTGGACAGATAATAATTTAGTAACATATACAGAGCATACTTATTTGTATAACAATGGTAATGGTGTCCCTGCCGCAACTCTTACTTTGAATGGTATGGGTAAGGCTACTAATGCAACGCTCGCATTTACTAAGACCGGAGGCGGAGATGTTATTATGATTACACAATATACCGCAGATATATATGGCGGAACATATTGGGGTGATTATAATACATATGGAACTAATAAGTATGAATGGACATCTGATGGAATTTGTAAACGCTTTATAGGCGTTATGGACAATGGCGCAGGTGAAAATGGTAGTGATACCAAAACCTGTGCAGGTACAATTACCGCGAATACGTTGGTTATGACATATAATGGCGTAGAGTATTCGTTCACAATTCCCACTATCACTATCAATAACCCGTACTAATACCTCACCCGATTTCGCTACGCTCAACCACCCTAATAGTGCGAACAGTTCTATACCCCTTTAGAGCGAGAGCAGATTTTAATATTCAGTTAAATTCTCGCTACTCAAAATGCGTAGCTCGAAGGGCGTACCCCAGAGTGGAGGGGCTCGCAGGCGCGAAACTCTAACCGAGTGTGGTGCCGTAGGCCCTTCCACTCTGGGGAAGGGGGACCGCGATCGGGGGCCTCAAATTATGCGTCAGCATATTTTGGGGTTCTCGGAGTGGTGGATGAGGTTGAACAACGAAAGGAGCAAGAAATGAAACACAATTCAAATCTCACGCCATATGCGCAGGAATTGCGGAAAAATATGACGGAACAAGAGAAAAAGTTGTGGTACGCATACTTGCGAACTCACCCCATTCAGTTCCGCCGACAAGTTACGGTAGGTCCATACATTTTGGACTTCTATTGTGCTGCGGCAAAGCTTGCCGTGGAGCTTGATGGCTCCCAGCATTACGAGCAGGAGGGTAAGCACCACGATGCTGTGCGAACAAATTATCTTAATAGCGTCGGAATTGAGGTTTTGCGCTTTCCAAATTCGGATGTGATGAATAATCTCCCGGGTGTGTGCAGAAAAATTGATTTGACGGTAAAAGAGAGGTCGATTTAGAACCTCTTTCGTCACGGCTTACACCGTGACACCTTCCCCAAAGGGGAAGGCAAAGGAGTTAGTTGGTGTTTAATAAGCCTTCCCCTCTGGGGAAGGTGGCAAAAATCTTTGATTTTTGACGAAAGAGGAAAAAGGAGGCGCCTATGCGCGAAACAGCAAAAAAATTTAATATTCGCAAAGCCGCGGCGGCGCTTATCGTCTTTGTTTTGCTTGTGGCTTTGCTTGCCCCTGCCGTTTCTGCGGCAGAGGTTGGCTCGGGTCTTACCTGGTCGCTTTCGGGCGGCACGCTCACCATTTCGGGAAGCGGAGCAATGAACAATTTCACAGAAACAAACCCTGCCCCTTGGCACGACGTCGCGGATCAGATCCGCGTTGTCGAAATAAAAAACGGCGTTACCTCTGTTGGCAACCTCGCTTTTTATGAGTGCGCGAACATCACTTCCGTGAATATCGCGTACACCGTTAAAACCATCGGCGCTTACGCTTTTGCCCATTGTACGAGCCTTAAAATGCTCTCTCTCGGCGCGGGCGTTACAAGCATTGGAGAGAGCGCGTTCGAATGTTGCGAAAGCCTTGCAAGCGTTAATTTGCCAAGCTCGCTTTGCACTATCGGCAAAAAAGCGTTCTACCGTTGCTACAAATTGCAGGCAATAACAATTCCCGCATCCGTAACGTCAATGGGCAACCAGATGTTCACGTATTGCAACACGCTTGTCACAGCGCAGGTGAACGCGAACATATCCACCCTCCCCGAATGGACTTTCTACGGTTGCGATATGCTTTCGCAGGTTACTTTGTCCGCAAGCATCAAATCCATTGGCAGAAAAGCTTTTTATCGCTGTGAAAACTTTAATAAAGTTTATTACGGCGGTGAGGCGGCAGACGGCGCGGTTATTTCCGATGATATCCGCGGCACAAGCCTTGAAAACTTTTCCCAGGGTTCGATTGAATACACCGTACCCGAAAAAAATACGTCCTCCTCGTCAAGCGTTGACGTAAAGGACGATACAGTTATCATCACCACGACAACGGTCAATAAGACCGATAACTCCATGGTTTCCACTACGGTCAAGGAATCCATTACCGTGGAAAACCAAACCGTCGGTGATAAGCAGACGAACGTTTCCATCGAGGCGGTGCTTGAAAATATCGAGGGCTGGCGCGAGCTTATCGAGGCCATAGAAAACGGTGAGATCAAAAACGTTGATAAAAATCAGATAGATGTTTCCGTCAATGTCAACGACACGCAGGAGATTCCCGGTGATACAATCGGCTCTCTTTCGGGCAAGGACGTGAACATCACTATCGATATGAATGATGGCTCTACCGTCAAGATCGATTGCGAGCGCCTTGACAAAAAGGAAGAGCATCCCGAAAATTATACCCTCACCTACACCCTAACAAGCAACACAGAGCCGACGAAGGCGCATAAAAAAGCCTTTGGCGATGCGTCAAGCTACTTGCTCTCCTTCGCAGGCGACGCGAAATTCGATTTCTCCCCGAAGATATTTATTGGTAAGAGCTCATCTGGTAGCACGGCAACGCTTTACCAGAACGTGCCCGGAAAAGGACTTGAGCTTTTGCAGTCCGTAAAGGTGGATAAAAACGGATACGCCACGTATTACCTCAGCTCCATAAAAGCTTCAACCGAATATGTTATTGCGATGAACGCAGGCTCTGTCAGTGTGCAGGACGCGATAATCTCCCCCGATGATGCACCGGATTACGGCGAACTTGTAGAGCTTGAAGAAATAGAATACGTTACAACAGGCGTGCGAATGTTTATGGGCATGAGCATTTTCCAGTTTACGTTCGCTATACTCGGCGTAACGGCGTTCCTCTTTATCTCGGTCGGCATCGTTATGGGCGTTATCTACCGCAGAAAGAAACTTGAGGAATATTATAGAACTATAAAAGGTAATAAGGTATAAAAAAAAGCAGTTGCGAAAGCAACTGCTTTTTGTGTTAATACCCAATACGCACTCTGAACGCTATCGCCGCCGCAGAGAGTGCGGCAAGCGCAAGCGTGTGCATGAGCCAATATGAACGTCGTGAAAAGCCAAAAGCTGTCCAAGTATGCTCCGTAAGAACGAGCGTCAGCACGCTTGTGAGCAGCAGAGGCGGAAGCACCGCCAGCCAAAGACTGCCGCCCGGTATAAGGAAGGAGGCGGCAGGAAAGAACCAAAGAAACGTAAATATCTTTGCGTATCCCACAAAAAGCTTGTGCCTATTATATTTTATTATTTTATTGGCAAGCTGCGCCTGACTTGTTTTGCTTTCGGTGCGAAGCTTTCTTATGTTTTGCCCGATGACGGACATATAGCTTTTATTCTGACTCATATATCTCACCTCGGTTATATTTTATCATATAGTGCGCGCGAAAACAATAACGCGGTGCGTGAGGCAGGGTAACAAAAAACAACCATAGGTTTTTGACCTATGGTTGTTTGCTGATTCTAGCCGAGTAGAGGTATGTTACCTGTGTTGGACACGGAGATTTTTATCTTCTCGGAGGTCTTGCGTGAGGGGGCATCGGTGGTTTTTCTTCCGCAGGGAAAGCCTCGTCGGGGTTTTCCATATAGCGTTTAGCCTGGGTGGAGAAAAGCTCATAGTAAGTTCCGCGCTTCTGCATAAGCTCTGCGTGGGAGCCCTGCTCTGTAAGCACACCTCCGTCGATAACGAGTATCTTGTCAGCAACTGTGGCACTCGAAAGTCTGTGGGAAACGAAGATAGTCGTTTTGTCTTTGCGGAGAGTGTCGAACTGGTTGTAGATCTCCTGCTCTGCGATGGCGTCAAGGCTTGCTGTAGGCTCATCGAGGATGAGAATATCGGAATCACTATAGAAAGCGCGCGCTATGGAAAGCTTCTGCCACTGACCGATCGAAAGCTCAATGCCGTCCTTTTCGAAGATACGCATAAGAGGCGTGTCGTACTTGGCGGGAAGTTTATCTATAAACTGTTCGGAAGAACTCTTTTTTGCCGCTTCTGCAATATCTGCATCGTTGGGTTCAAGGTCTATGCGGGACAGCGTGATGTTTTCTTTAACACTTACCGCGTACTTGCCGAAGTCTTGGAAGATGATGCCGTAAAGGGAATAAAGCTCTTTGAGGTCGTATTCTCGGATATCGTGTCCGTCGAGCAAAATTTCGCCCTCTGTGGGGTCGTAAAGTCTGGTGATGAGTTTGATAAGGGTCGTCTTTCCCGCACCGTTAAGACCGACGAGAACGACTGTGTCGCCGGGTTCAAGCGTTGCAGAGAAGTTTTTGATAACGAAGCGCTCTGTGCCGGGGTAACGGAAGGAAACATTGCGAAGCTCTATCTTGTGGCCAACGTGGTGGTTTACCTTGCGCGGCTGGGAAAGCAGGGGAACGACGGTCTGCTTTTCGTCCATGAAGGCAATAAGGTTGTCTATAAAGAGCGTACCCTCGTAGATAGTCGCCATTGTGGAGATAAACGAGGTCATACCGCCCGAAATGGAGTTGAGCGCGCCCGTATAGAGTGAATAATCGCCGACCTGCATATTGCCGTAGATTACGCCGCGCGCGATAAAGAGGAACAAGCCGCAGTTTACAATGGCGGAGATAACGGCGATGAGGATATTGAGCATACCTTCTTTTATGAAGAGGTTCTTGAGCCCTCTGAAGTATTTTTTGAAGATGCCTTGATATCTGTCGCGGAAATTATCGTAAAGACCGAAAATGCGGAGCTCTTTTGCCATATCCTTGTTCGTCGTAAGACCCGAATAATAGGAAAGCTCGCGGCGGGATTTGGAGTTGCGGCGCATATAGTTGAAGTTCTTTTTGCGGTATGCGAAGCTGATGATCGCGCTGGGCATAGAGAGCAAAATGATTATCACGGGGGCAAAGGGGCTGACAGCCCAGAGAATAACTATGTAGGAAACCATGCTTATGAGCGTACTCATAATGGAAAAAGTGGAGCGCAATATCTGAATGGGGCGGTTGCCTGCCTCACGCGACGCATTTTCGAGCTTTTCATAAAACTCGGGGCGGTCGAAGCTTGCGATATCGACGGTCTTTGCCTTGTTCATTATTTTGACGTTGACGTGGTTTACAACAAGCTCGCCCGAAATTCGCGTTACAAGCGTTTCTATATTGTTGATGATGCTCGTGGCAAAGATGAGCGCAAACTGTATGATGAGCAGCTTCATCGTTTGGTCCATGGAAACTGCTTCTCCCGCGCTTTTTGCAACGATAACGGCGGTGAGCTCATTGAGTATGCCTGCCGCAACGAGCGATTTTATAACGGGCATGAAACCCTGTATAACCGCTATAAAGAGCAGGGCAAAGAGTATCCACGGGCGCGTTTCCCAAACGAGCGAGAAGATGTAGAAAAGTCTTGAAAAAAAGTTTTTGATAAGCCGCGTAAGAAAGCCGGGAACTTCTTTTATGTTTTTCGGCTTCTGTTCGCGGTTCTTGTCTGCCGCCTCTCCGGGCGGCGGTCCCATCATAGGTCCCATATTCAGTACCTCCTAAAAATAAAATATTGGTTTATTATGTCTAAACCAATTATAGCACCGAGATAATTGATAGTCAATAAAAACGTTTAGGTACCTTAAAAATTTTTTAATAAAAAGAACAAGAGCGCAGAAAAAGGCTTTCTCCGTGCGTTTTTTATCTCTGCGAAAAATGACAAAAGCACGGACAAGATCCGTGCTTTTGGTTTTATTCAACTACCGTTATTTCAATAGGGTCGATGGCGTAATAGTATTCTTTGCCGTCAATTGAAAACGAATATTCAGCGTGCAAATAATACGTTCCTGCGGTTTCAAAATTAAAGTTTACTTCTTTGTCTATTGTTTCATCGATAGCCATATTGGTTGTTATGCCTATGTCTGTCGTAACAAAAGTTTTGGGCTGCTTTTCGGTGTGAACGTAAAATGTTATCAAATACACGCCGTGAAACAATTCCAGCTCTTCACCTGAAATATTTGTAAGACCTGCTTTGAATGTTTTCTTTTCACCTGCATTAACAGTCGTATCAAATGTTTCAACTGAGAAATCTACGTAGGGACACGCGTTGACATTATTGTTTTGCTCCGTGTTTGTCTGTGAAGAATTGCCGCAAGACGTGCATAACAACAGACTCAAACATAAAATAAAACATAAAAATTTTCTTATAAAGCCTCACTTTCAATCGGCGAATAAATTATGCTGCCAAATATACTGACAAATCAAACCTCGAATTTATATTTTCGGCTTTGGAAACCCACGCCGCATTTGATAAATTCGATACTGTTGCTATTCCCACTACATTTCCTGAATAGACAACCGCACAACCGCTGTCACCCCGTTGCTGATTAGTATTCAATTGAACTTGGCTAATCAAAACACGTGTGGCACCGTCACTATGTGTAAATTGAACAAATCCGTGTCCACACGTTACAAACCCGTAATTTCCGTTATAATCCTGTGCGTTATAACCCGCCGTAGCTGTTCCATTTGTCACTTTTATGCCTGTGCCAGTAGCGGCGGTTGTAACAATTACTTCCGTTTCTCTGAAAGAAATGGCATTTTCATCGAAGTCGCTGATATGTTCTTTCAAAACATTTACAAGCTCTTCACGGAGTGATGTTTCCAAATATACAGCTACTCTGTTAGTAGTTTCGTCAACATATGCTTGGCTGACAGACGTTTCGCCAGCACACATCAACGCAGTTATATACTCAAATATTCCATTGAGGTAATTATAACTGTAATCGACTTTTTCAAAAATTGCTTCGTCTTCTCCTACCTTATTCATTAAAGTTTCTTTGTTGTCTGTATAAGCTATATGAAGCTCATTATCACTATCAATGTAAAGTCCGCCAAAATTATCGGGGTAAACGAGCTCGGAGGTTTGCGAACATTCTCTTATCGAGATAACAGCAAAATCCTCTTTAAAGCGCAATGAAGTGTAGAAGCTTTCCAAGTTCTTTTCATAAGCCTTCTCTGTCCCCACTTCTTCAGCCGCAAAAGAAACCACAGAAGAAAAAGCTCCGAATGTCAAGCACAATGACAAAACAAGTCCTACAATTTTTTTGATTTTTTCATCGTATTTGTTTCTTTCTGACAAAAATATTTTTATTTTTTGTTTTTTCTTTGTTGATTTTATTATACCATTTGATAACAATTAAATCTATATGGATTTTGTTAACTTTTTGTAAACGATGCATTGGCTCCCATTTTGCTGATTTTTATCCAAAAGCGCGCTTTCCCCTCATGCCTCAATTTGAAAAAGTGAATTTTGCGAAGCAAAAGACGGAAGAGGTTTTACCTCGTTTTGCAGTAATTCCCCAAAAATACAGCCTCTTCTGTTGCGGCTTTCGCCGTGACAGAAGAGGCTGTGTGCTTTATTTATTATTTCTTGCCGAGAACAACTTCTATAGTGAGCGTTTCGCCTGCTTTTGCAGGAACGATGTTGCGCTCATAGTGAACTTCTTCGCCGTTTACTTTAACGGAAAGAACGTCCGAGCCTGTTCCGTCGCAAGTGAAGTGTATATCGTATACACAACCGCGGAACACTTTCTTGATAGAGGAAGTTTTCCAAGAGAGGGGCAGGCAAGGCTCAATTCTCAAGCCTTCCATTTCGGCGTGCATACCGAAAACGTATTCGATCATGGATTTGAGCATCCAAGAGCTTGACGCCGTTCTCCAGCTCTGACCGGGAGTGCCCATGCGGTAGCCCGTTTCGGGAGCGAAGTAGGAGTTGAACATAGCGTAAGGCTCACCGCAGGTCTCGCCGTATTCGTGGTTGCCGGGAAGCATCTTCTTGATGCCCTCTTCAACTCTGTCGGGTTTGCGGAGCAGGGAGTCTACTGCGAGTTTCCAAGCCGAGGGATGGAGGTAAATACCGCCGTTATCCTGAACGCCCGGCTCTTTTTCTGCCATAGAGCCAATGTAGGGATACTGGTGAGAGTATGCGGGGTATGCAAGGCGGATACCGATGGGCGTTTCGAGAATTTCTTCCGCTTTGTCCATAGCTTCTGCCGCGTGCTCAAGTCCCGCGAAAACGGACCAAAGCTGAGAAATGAGGAATATCTGACCCTCTTCACAGTCGTGCGCACCCATGAGGATATCGTCATCTGTGCGGGCGTAGATATAATATCCTGCTTCTTTATCTCTGCCGTATTCTTCGATGCGGTCTGCCATGATCTTGCCGCGCTCTTCGGAAAGCTTTACGTCGTCTTCCTTGCCGAGCATCTTTGCAAGCTCACGGAAACGTTTGTTTGCATAGCACCAAGCGATGGAAAGCCATACGGAAACACCCTTACCCTGAAGACCTGCGAAGTTTACGCAGTCGTTCCAGTCGCCGCCCCAAATCTTTACAAGACCGTAAAGACCCTGGAAGTTAAAGAGGAAGTCAACACTGCGTCTGATATGCTCGTATACCGTGGCAACGGTGCCGTTGTTGAACGGAACTTCTTCAAGGAGAAGCTCTTTGTTGCCAAGCTCTTTGATGATCGTAGCAACGGCGGAAGCGAGCCAAACCGTGTTGTCTGCGAAATTGCGGTCTTTTATTGCGCCGTCGATAAACGTGCGGGGCGCATAACCTGTGTCATACTGGAAGGAAAGTATACGTTTGATTCTTTCCCAAGCGTGCGCGGGGTTTACGCAAGCATAACATTCCGTATCGCTGGTGAGATCGCGGTAGCCGTTGTGGCGAACGCGTGCCCAACGGCTGCCCATGTCGGCCGCGTATTTGAGCCAACCGTTTACAAGGTTGTCAAGGTCCTCCATGGGAGTTTTTATTTCAACGCCCGCAAGGTCGTTTTCATATTTTGCTTTCATAGCGGCAAAAGCGCTTTCAACAAATTCCTCTGTGGGAGTTACGAATTCGTCCATGGAAAGAGCGGCGCCGACAACGTAGTGGACCGTTTTCTTTTCGCCGGGAGCAAGCGTTATCTTATTTTCAAGAACATAGCAAAGCTTTTCGGAGTTGCAGTCGGAATTCTGACAGCCGAGCATCTTTGTGATGGCGACGGGGTGCTGTTCATCGCCGTAAGGACCGATAAATGCGTTGCGGCGCGCGTCGTAGCCGTCCGCTTTTTCGGAGGAGGACATATATCCCCAGATATCGCGGTTGCCCTTGGATTCATAAGGACCATAGGAATGACCCCAAACGGCGTTTTTATCCTCTGCAAAGCCGCCCTTGCCCGTGTTGTAGCACTGGGGGCGGTAAGAGCCGTCTATTTCCGTTTTTGCGTATGCGATAACGGAAAGCTCTTTCTGCGCGTCCGTCGTGTTTTCCGCCGTAACGCTCCAGATTTCGTATTTACCTTCGTTGGGAACGAAGATACGAACGGCGCTCTTTACGCCTTCGTATGTAAGGGAAATTGTGCTCGCGCCGTTTTCATGCGCGCAGGCGTAATTCGTGTAACCGTAGTTTATCGGCAGACCGAAAAGGCTCCACGCCTTGTCTGCGGATTTGAGGAACACGTTTCTGCCGGAAACGAGGAAAATTCTTCTGCCCATGCTGTCCTGCGCAAGACCTTCGCCTACGCCGACCTGCGAAGTGAACGAAACGTATTCGTTATTGAAAAAGTAGTTATACCAGTGTCTGGGAGTTTCAACGTCTGTGATAACGAACGTTTCGCCTTTCTTTTCAAAATGACCGTAGCTCTTTTTCTTAGAAATTTCTACCATGAATATTATTCCTTTTTCATAAAAATATTCAGTTCCACCAAGGCAAATAAAGAGTGGGGTCTACCGTGTGGTATACGCCGAGAGAAGGATAATATTTTCTTATCTCAAAGTGCAGGTGCGTGCCCGCGTAGGGTCCGCCCGCGCTCGTGTTCACGCGGCCCGTGTTGCCCGAGTAGCCTATCACCTGCCCTTTTTGAACTTTATCCCCCACGGAGACCGTGCGGGAGCTTAGGTGCGCGTAATAGGTCTTGTACCCATCGTGCTGTATAACGACATATGTGCCGTAAGTCCACAGAATGTTGTCCGTGGAAAAATAGCCTTCATCATACGCGGCGATAACCGTGCCGCTCATTGCAGCAACAATGGGGTCGCCGTAATACACGCCGAAATCGAGCGCTGTGTGGCTTGAGCTGAAATACTGCGTCACCGAATAATTTACGCCGCCGTGCGCGGCGTCTATAAACGGCATACCGAACGAGGTGTCGGTTACCTTTTCAGGCTCCTTTGTACCAACGAGCACAACTTCGTCCACGCGCTCGCTTATGATTTCGGAAATGAGCTCCGTGGAGGTAAGAGTGCCGCGCGTATATGTATATCGGTAGGTTCTCGTGGCAACGGAATCTTTGCCCGCTGTCTTTATTTGGGTTGTACCTACTTCCATAGTATCACATTCTTCGTAAATTGTCGAGTATTTTTCCACAGTTTCCTTAACAGTTTTTTCTTCCGTGGTTACGCTGGGCTTCGTTCCGACGGTTATAACGCGATTTTGAGAAAAAGAGATCGTTTCTCTTTGAGAATATGAGGAATCAAGCACGCCGTCTATGAAAGTGGAATATACGGTTATCCTCACCGTGCCGTCCCTGCCCTCGTTTGTCACAACGCTTTCGTCATCGTACATATTTGCGTCGTAAACGTATACGATCTTGCGTGAGATGGTTTCGTAATGATAGCTTATACGCTCTTCGATAACGGGCTCGGCTTTTTCGTCCTCTTCGTCTTCTTTAGGAAGAGTATCTTCGGGTTTGGGGCCTTCGGGAGTTTCCGGTTTGTCGGGAATGTCGGGTATCTCCGTTTCCTCGCTTTCTCCTTTATCGCCTTCCGTCGGCTGGTCCGGAGCCTCTATGGCGTCATCGTCAAATATATCGGGAAAATCGATATCGGGCGTTTGAGGTTCCTGCACTTCCGCGGATGAGGAGCTTTCTACCGTTTCCCTCGATGTGTCTGATGTTTTCACCGTCGTCACTTCGGTAAAGCTTGTCTCCCCCGTATATCCGTCCGTCGTGGCGGGGGATTCAATCTCTTCACAGGAGGAAAGCATAAAAGCGAACGACGCCGCGGTCGCCACGGCAACGGCTCGGCGTTCAAATTCGTGGAATTTTCTTATTCTTTCTTTTTTCACAATTTTATTGCTGTTTCGTTTAATTTTGTTCATAAAAAGTTTTCCCTTTCGGCAAATATTCGTAAGGCAAACAATCGTTGCCTTTTGTACATTTATTATACACTTCCATATCCTACCGAATCAATAGGAGATGAAAGGGAAGGCAACCATATATAGCCATAGAATAAAACCGAGCGGCACGCTTGTTCCGAGCGGAGAGAAGTATATCTTTTTTGTTATGTATTATTTTTTCATTTCAATTTTTTTTGCGAAAATTTGTTACACATAAAATTTTTACGATGTAGCAAATTAAAAGCGGACGAAAAAACGTCCCATGTCATTCGGCGGCGATGATGTGAAAAGCAAAAACGGAAAAAGCCGCCTTGAAAGCGAAAAATATGTCAAAAACAAAAAAAGCGGCAGCCATGTTTTTTGCGGCAGCGATTTTTGCTGTCATTGTAATGAGTTTTTCGGCAACTTTTGCGTTTTATGCGGATGAAAACGCGCTCCCTGTTTCCGTGAATGAAGAAAAAACGCTTATCGCGGCGGGGGTGCCTTTCGGCGTGAGGCTTCATACGGACGGCGTGATAATCGTAAACCTTACGAAAGTCGGTTCGGGAGAGGGAACGAAAAGCCCCGCTCTTGAAGCGGGACTTCACAAGGGCGACATCATTCTCTGCGTAAACGGCGAGCGCATAGGCAGCGCGAAAGCGCTTTGCGACGCAGTGGAAAAAAGCGGAGGGCTCGCCATTTCGCTCACGGTAAAGCACGGAGGTAAGGAAAAAACGGTAACTCTCTCTCCCGTGGCGGACGCGAACGGCGCGTATAAAATAGGCGTGCTCGCGCGCGATAACGCGGCGGGTATAGGCACCGTGACGTTTATTGACCCTTCTACGGGTATTTTCGCGGGGCTTGGCCACGGCATATGCGACGCGGAAACGGGAGAGCTTATCCCTATTTCCTACGGTTCCTGCGAGGACGTGACGCTTACCGATATTATAAAGGGAAAAAGCGGCGCCCCCGGCGAGCTTCGCGGATATTTCTCGGGGAAAAAGACGGGCAAGATAATAAACAACAGCTTTGCGGGCGTTTTCGGCGCTCTCTCCGAAATACCCGAATCCTTGCGCACAGAGGTATACAAAGCGCAGGGAAGAGGGCAAGTTCACAACGGAAAAGCGTATATCTTCACCACGGTGGACGACGGCGGACGGCAAAAATATGAGGTAAACATTTCCGCAATAGACGAAAGCGGCGGGCAGAAAAATTTCATCGTGGAGATAACGGACGAAGCGATTCTCTCCAAAACGGGCGGCATAGTTCAAGGCATGAGCGGCAGCCCCATTATACAGGACGGCTTACTTGTGGGTGCTGTGACGCACGTTATGATATCCGATCCCACACGCGGCTACGGCATACTCATAGAAAATATGCTCGACGGAATGACCCTTTCCCATAATACCCCTATTGCGGCGTAAAACCGCAGCTTAAAAATCGGCAAAAAAACAAATCTGTCACAAAAATCTTTTCGGGAGCGTGTCTAATCGGCAAAAAGCAAGAAAAAGAATTTTTTTGCGATATACCGAGTTTGACACGCTCTTCGCACTTTATGCGTTATTATAAAATTACGGAAAATTATCACCAAAATAACGCAAAAAAGGATTTGAAAAAAATGACAGATGAAAAAATCAAAAAAGACGTTTGCGCGGCGTACGTCCGCACTAAAAAAAGGAAAAGGAGGGCGCGCTCGCTTTTTCTGCGGCGGCTTTTATCTGCGCTCTTCGCCGTTTTAGTAAGCTTTCTGTTCACGGGAGCCGAGTTCCCGTTTGCTACATATCCTCTTGGTCTTGCCCTCGTCTGTGCCTCGGAAAAATACGTGATATGCGCGGTGATCGGCGTATTCCTGCGCCTTGCCGTGTCGTATTCCTCCGCCGAGCTGTATCTGCCCGCGGTATTCTGCGTGAGCGCGGCGGCGTTTCGCTATTTTTTCTATGCGAACGCTCGGCGCGGCAAGGGGGAAATGTTCCCGCGTGAAGCGGATTTTTTTGAAAGACTTTCCGTGCGCGACGAAATAGTTTGGCGCGCGGGAGCCGCGGTTGTCGCAGGGACGGTGTGGGCTATAGTTCGCGCGCTTTCGGGCGGCACTTTCTATGACCTTTTCGGGGGAGTTTTCTGCGCTCTCGCCGTTGTGTTCTTCACTTTTCTGTTTTCTTTTGCGAACGATATGCGCTTTAAAAACACGGGAGCCGCGTCTGCTGGCAAGGCGGCGCTCGTCTTTTGCGCGGTGTTCTCACTTTCGGGCGTGAGCGTGCTCACGCTCTCGCTCGGCGTTATCGCCGCGTATGCGATAACGCTTGCCGTCAGCTTTTCGGGCGACGGAGCGAAAGCCGCTGTCGCGGGTCTGCTTGTAGGGCTTGCCGCAGGGGGCGAAAACGCCGTGCTTTTTGCTTTCGCGGGGCTTGCTGCGGGGATATTTTACGATCTTTCGCCTATTGTGGGTGCATTGGTTTCACTTGGTGTGACGATCTGCGGCTCGCTTTATTCACAGGGACTTTCGGCAATGCTTTCCTTTTTGCCCGAAATTCTCATAGCTGCGGTCGTGGTGACGACGGCAGCGAAGCTGGATGTTTTGCCGCACATCTCCTTCGGCGAAAGCCGAGCGCACGGGGAACTGCGGCTCCATGAGCTTTTGGCAAAGAAGCGCGACGAGGAAACGGAAACCCGCGCCGAACGCCGCGCCGCCATGCTTTCATCGCTTTCGCAGACTATAAAAAATATGTCGGAATTTTTCAAAGTTCCTGATAAAGGCAGGGTCTCGGATATGTGTCGAGAAGTTTTCGCTGTACATTGCGCGAACTGCCCGAAAGCGGGCGAATGCCGCAAAACGCAGGCGAGCGAGGGAGAGATCGTGGACAGCATCGCCGCGCGAATTATGAAAAAAGGAAGAACGGGGAAAAATGAGGACGTACTGCGCTTCGGTTGCGTGAAAAAAGACGAGATCGTTTCTGCGATAAACGAGCGCGCGGCGAAAATGTTTGAGGAAAGCGTTCGGCAGGACAAAACGCGCATTTTCGCTTTTGACTACGGCACGGCGGCGAAGATAATTGCGGACACGGTGGCTAAAAGCGAAACCTCGTATGCCGTGAACAAGGAGCTTACGGAGAGGCTTTCACGAGCGTTCGAAAACGCGGGCATACTCGCGGAAAACCTTGTCGTATGCGGCGAGAGAAAAAAATATATCATAGCAGCGGGGCACGATATTTTGCGTTCAGGCGTGGGCGCACAGGATGTGCGTACGCTTTGCGCGGCTGTATGCGGTGGTTCGTTTACCTTGCCCGCCTACGCGCTCGACGGCGCGAACGCTTCCATGACGCTTGAAAGCACGCGGCTTTTCGAGGTGGAATACGCGGGCAGACAGAGCGCGAAAAAAGGTGAGAAGGTCTGCGGCGACGCTGTGGGCGTGACGGAATCCCCCGAAGATTTCTTTTACGGATTTATCTGCGACGGCATGGGAAGCGGCAAGGAGGCGGATATAACCGCGGGAATATGCAAAACTTTTCTTACGCAGATGCTTTCCTGCGGAAACAAAAAATCCACCACGCTCGAAATGCTGAATATGTTCATCTCAAACAAGAACACGGAATGTTTTTCCACCGTAGATCTGCTTGAAGTCGATCTTATGCGCGGCGTGGCTTCGTTTACAAAGAGCGGAGCGGCGGCTTCCTACATAGTGCGGCGCGGAAACGTTTATAAAATAGCGTCTGGCACGATGCCCATTGGTATTTTGCCGGAGGTGAGTGCGGAGGTAACGGAATTTTCTCTTTGCGACGGCGACGTTATCGTGATGTGCTCCGACGGTGTTTGCCAAGACCCCGAATTTTGCGATGACGAAAACGGTACGCGCCTTGTGGAATTTTTGGAGCATGAATGGCGGCTGGACGCCGTGAAAATGGCTGACGCTATCATTTCCGATGCGGCATACGTGAACAAAAAATCGGACGACATGAGCGTATGCGTGTACAAGGTGAAAAGAAAGAAATAAATTCTTTGCGGAAGCCACTTGCTTTCTCTGAAGAAAGCAGAGGATTTTTGAGGATATGTGAATAAAACGGAGAAAATCTCTCATTAACCGCCGTTCTTCTCATAAAAACGCGGATAATCGCGAATAAATTGGATTTTCAAAAGATTTTTTCGCAAAATATATTGCATTTTGCGCTCGTTTCTGTTATAATTCCCTCGTGAATTAGAGGAAGGTGATTTTGTCCTCTGTCAGAAAGATTTTTTTGAATATTCACGGCACTTTTTAATGCACGGAAAAATTACGGTTTTTTCGTGCATTTTTTAGCTTGGTACAAGCTTTGGTGTACCCGTGTGCGTCCTGCGCATAATACATTAAAAAGTGAGAGGAAAAAATGAGCAGCAATCCGGTTATAATCGAATTAAAAAACATTTCAAAAAGTTACGACGGCGAACCTATTTTAAAATCCATAAATCTTGAAATACACGATAAAGAATTTGTGACGTTTTTGGGCCCGTCAGGCTGCGGAAAGACAACGACGCTTCGTATCATCGGCGGCTTTGTCACACCGGATGAGGGAGATGTCAACTTCCTGGGTAAGAAAATCAACAATTTGCCCCCGCACAAAAGACAGCTTAACACGGTTTTTCAGAAATACGCGCTCTTCCCGCATCTTGACGTTTACGAAAACGTAGCTTTCGGTCTGCGCCTTTCCAAAACTCCCGAAGAGGAGATCGCAAAGCGCGTTCACGAAATGCTTGCGATGGTGAACCTTGAGGGCTTTGATTCCAGAAGAGTAGACCTGCTTTCGGGCGGTCAGCAGCAGCGCGTTGCCATAGCGCGCGCTCTTGTAAACAGACCGAAGGTGCTCCTTCTCGACGAGCCGCTCGGCGCGCTTGATTTGAAACTGCGCAAAGAGATGCAGATAGAGCTTAAAAAGATACAGAAACGCCTTGGCATCACGTTCATTTACGTTACTCATGACCAGGAAGAGGCGCTCACAATGAGCGACACGGTCGTTGTTATGAACGGCGGCGTTATCCAGCAGATAGGCACGCCGCAGGATATCTATAACGAACCCGTGAACGCTTTCACGGCGGACTTTATCGGTCAATCCAACATCGTTCCCGGCGTTATGCACGAGGACTATTCCATTTACTTCGGCGGCAGAAAGCATAAATGCGTTGACAAAGGCTTTGAAAAGGACGAAAAGGTTGACGTAGTTATTCGCCCCGAGGATATCAAACTCGGGCCCGTTTCGGACGACGTTCTCTGCGGCAAGGTAGTGAACGTGACGTTCAAGGGCGTTCATTACGAAATGGAAGTGGCTTTGCGTTCGGGCAAGGTTTCGAGCGAATTTATTGAAGTCCCCGAAAACGGAGTTTACGGCGAGCTTCCCGTGCCCGAAAACTGCGGCTTTGAATTTGAAGGCTGGTACACAAAACCCGTCGGCGGGCATAAGATAGACGCGAACAGCGCTATCTTCAAAAACGCGCCCCACAGGCTTTATGCGCATTGGACGGTTTACGGCGAGCGCTCAAGCAAAATTATCGAAGAGCCCGTATATGAGGCGGGCGAGGAATACAAGGTTTATTTTGAATCCACCGAAACGGACGACAGCTTCGACGATATGTTCTGCGAAAACGGCGTATACGGCGAGCTTCCCGTGCCCGAAAAACGCGAAGGATATAAATTCGCGGGCTGGTTTACAAAGGTGAACGGAGGCAAGAGAGCCGAAAGCGGTGGGACTCTGCTCGAATACGAAAACCACACGCTTTACGCGCACTTTACGCCCGTCAAGGACGGCAAAGAGGTTACTCACACTGTAAAACTCAAACCCGACAGCGGCAGGCTTTGGATAGTTCAGTCCACGGCGGCAACGCCCGTTGACTCCCTTGTGGGACTTTATATCGACCCAGACAATATCCACATCATGAAAAAGAGCGATTGGAAGGTCAAGGACGAGGAAGAAGCCGACGAAGAAGGTGGCGACGTAAAATGACTATGAAAGCCAAATGGGCTTCCGCCCCCTACATTGCGTGGATGGTGCTTTTCACGATAATTCCGCTCGGCATGATAGTTTATTTTGCGTTCACGGACGGAAACGGCGGCTTTACGCTCGATTACATCACAAAATCGGCAAACCATATCCCCACGCTTATAAAAAGCATTTACCTTGCGGCGATATCCACGGCTGTGTGCCTTGTGCTTGCATACCCTTTTGCATACCACGTTTCCCGCAAGTCTTACGGCAAACAGAAAATGATTATAATGCTCATCATGCTCCCCATGTGGATGAACTTCCTTCTCCGCACACACGCGCTTTCCGCGCTCATAGAGGATAACGGCGTTATAAATACGCTTCTTATGAAGCTCGGGCTTGAACCCTTGCAGATGATAAATACAGAGGGTGCGGTAATATTCGGTATGGTGTATAACTATTTGCCTTATATGATACTCCCCCTCTACTCCATTATGACGAAGATAGATTCCAGAGTTATCGAGGCTGCGGCAGACCTTGGCGCAAACTCTTTCCAAACTCACAGAAGAATTATCCTGCCTATGAGCGTGCCGGGTATTGTTTCGGGCATCACGATGGTGTTTGTGCCGTCCGTCAGCACGTTCGTTATCTCGGGCCTTTTGGGCGGCAGTGATAACTACCTTATAGGCGACCTTATCTATGTGCAGTTCAACAGCGCGTACAACCTCAACTACGGCAGTGCGACATCGCTTCTTTTGATGGTCGTCGTTATAATAACAATGGTGATTTTCAATCGCCTTGAAACAGAAGATTCGGAGGCGACGCTTGCATGAAAAAGAATAAATTTTCCGGCGTTTATGCCGCGCTCCTGCTCCTTTTCCTTTACGCGCCTATCATCATATTGATAGTTTTTTCGTTTAACTCCGAAAAAGGCTATTCATGGCAGGGCTTTTCACTCAAATGGTATAAGGAACTCTTCTCCAACGAGCTTATTATAGAGTCTTTCCGCAATACGCTTATCGTCGCGCTTATCGCGAGCGTTTTTGCAACGATACTCGGTACGATGGCGGCTATTGGCGTTTACTCTATGAAAAACAAAATGGCGAAGGGCGTCATCAAAAACGTAACGAACTTCCCGCTCATCAACCCCGAGATCGTTACGGGTATTTCGCTCATGCTGCTTTTCGCGGCTCTGCGCATGAACGGCAACGGCTGGGTGACGCTCATTATAGCGCACATCACTTTCTGCGTGCCGAGCGTTTTCCTTTCCATCCTGCCAAAACTGCGGCAGATCAACAGCAACCTCTATGAGGCAGCGATGGACCTTGGGTGTAGCCCCGCGAAGGCTTTCCAAAAGGTCGTCATACCCGAAATAATGCCCGGTATCATCACAGGTTTCCTTATGGCGCTGACATATTCCATAGACGATTTCGTTATCAGCTATTTCACGGCCGGCAAACTTCAAACGCTTCCCATAACCATTTACTCCATGGTTAAAAAGCGTGTAAGCCCCGAAATAAACGCGCTTTCCACAATTATTTTCGTTGCGGTCCTTGTCGTGCTGCTTGTCACAAACATCCGCGATATCCATAAAGAAAAAGAACTTGAAAAAAAGAGAAACGCAAGGAGAGGATAATGATGAAAAAAATAATTTCTGCTTTTCTTTCTGCGCTTTGCTTGCTCTGCTTTTTCTCTTTCCCTGCGCTTGCGGCAGACGCGGATGAATATTCTTACAACACGGAATATTACACTAAGCTTAAAGATAAAAATATAACAATATATGTTTACAACTGGGGCGAATATATAGCCGACGGCGGCGACGGCTCCATGCACGTTGTAAAAGAGTTTGAAAAGCTTACGGGCATCAAGGTCGAATATACCACGTTTGACAGCAACGAAAACCTTTATGCAAAGCTCAAAAGCGGAAGCGCCAATTATGACGTTATAATCCCCTCGGATTACATGGTTTCACGCCTTGCCGAGGAGGGAATGCTTGCAAAGCTCGATTATTCCAACATTCCCAACTTTGAAAAATACGTTGACGAGGAATTCAAAAATCCCGAATACGACCCCTCAAACGAATACAGCGTTCCCTATATGTGGGGTACGGTAGGCATCATCTACAATACAAAATACGTTGATGAAGCTGACGTTACGGGCTGGGATATTCTCTGGAACGAAAAGTATGCGGGCAAGATACTCATGTTCGATAACTCGCGCGACGCTTTCGCCATCGCGCTCAAAAAACTCGGCTGTTCGATGAACACCAACGACGAAGACGAAATACTGAAGGCGGCAGAGGAGCTCAGCGCTCAATCCTCCGTGGTGCAGGCTTACGTCATGGACCAGATATTCGATAAAATGGTGGAAGAAAACGCCTATATCGCGCCCTATTATGCAGGCGACTACCTCACTATGGTGGAGGATAACGAAGACCTTGCTTTCTTTATCCCTCCACAGGGAACGAACCTTTTCACGGACGCTATGTGCATCCCCGCAACAAGCAAAAACCGCGAAGCTGCGGAAATGTTCATAAACTTTATGTGCGAGCCCGTGGTTTCCGCGGCGAACTGCGACATGATCTGGTATTCCACGCCCGTTTCCGCGGCAAAAGCGCTCATGGACGAAGAACTTGCTTCAAGTGATATCGCCTATCCGAGCGAGGAAGTCCTTTCGAACACAGAACGCTACATAAACCTTTCCGACGACGCAAAACAGCTTATGGACGAACTTTGGATATCCATTGTCCGCACGAACGAGCTGTCGCTCTCTTTTTGGATAGTCGTGGCGGTGATATGTGTAGCGGCGCTTTCAATCATTTTCCGCAATATGTATGTTAAAAAGAAACGTATGGAAGCGAGAATGAAATATTAAAGATTTGACAAAAAAATAAAAACATCAGGAGGTAATTTTATGAACAAAAAGACCGTATCAAGCATTTTTTGGGGCGTTCTTATAATCGCTCTCGGCGTTATCCTCGGCGGCAACGTCATGGGGATATGGGATTTCGATGTGTTTTTCCCCGGCTGGTGGACGATGTTTATAATCTTGCCCTGTCTTTATTGGATATTTACAAAAGGCCCCGATTTCGGCAACGTGGCGGGTCTTATTCTAGGTGTGCTTCTGCTGCTCGATAACACGGAATTCTTCGGAAAGTACATCTCCTGGAAGCTCATTTTCCCTGTGATAATCGTTATAATCGGTATCAATATTATCGCTTCCGCTGTCAGAAACGCAAACGAAGCCAAAAACGGCGTTTGCGCGGGCAAGACAACGTTTAGCGAGCAGAAGTTTAACTACGACGGCAAACCGTTCGACGGCGGTATTTTCAAATGCTCTTTCGGTGATATGAAAATAGACCTTTCGAACGCCGTTATAAACCAAACGAATCCTTTCCGCGTATATTGCTCCTTCGGTAGCGTGAAGATATTCGTGCCGTCGGGTGTTTCTGTTGACATCAAGAGCAACATCAGCTTCGGCGAAGTTAAAAACGAGTGTGTGCAGACGGAAAGCGGAATCCCGCTTAATATCGAGGCAGAATGTTCTTTCGGAGAAGTCAAAATAATTCAAAAATAATAACGAAAAAAGTGTGCGTGAGCACACTTTTTTCCTTGAAGCAGAAATTTTTAAAGTGTTTCTGCAAGCATTTCGTCGAGTATATCAGCCGCGTCGGCAACGAAAACGGCGCAGGGACGCACCTTATAATATTGCTCCGTGCGCTCGGAAGGAGCAGGCGAGCTGTCCGGCTTGAGCGAGGAGAGAAGCTCTCGGCAGACGATCGTGCCGTGCTTTTCACGGAATTTTGCGGCGAGGTTTTGTATGCGTGCGTAATGCTCCTTTTTCGGCTCGTTTGTGGAAATATCCGTGTATCCGTATACGATGCCCGCCACCATGAACATGGCGGAGCAGGAGCCGCAAACCTCCCTCATTCTGCCCATGCCGCCTCCGAAGGACGAAGCAAGGCGCAATGCGTCCTCCTCACTGTATCCCGTTACGTCGCAGAATGCGGCAAAGACAGACTGCGCGCAGTTATATCCTTTGTAAAAATAATCGATAGCTTTTTCTCTGTGTGTCATGATAAAATCTCCTTTGCGTTTATTATCTGCCATGCCTGAACGAGCCTTTCTGCGCTCCATGCGGCATTTGCGGGGCTGGTGGAGGGAAGTTTTACCGCAGCAATGCCTGTTTTAGGCTCTATGTATTTTGTGTAGAGCGCGTGCGCCGTGCCTCCGTTTGTGAAAATGTGAGTGATCTTTGAGTTTTCAAGCAAGCGCGAAACGTCGTTCGGTACGGCGTTTTTTATTTTGCTGTCGGCAGAGCCTTCTATTTCGCAGGAGGCGATAACGTCCCAAAGGGCGACGTGATTTCGCAGAAGAAAAGCGCGCTTTTCTTCTATGCCCGCGGGCGTTTTTTCGCCGAACACTGCTGCCGTCACGCGCCAAAAGCGATTTTGCGGGTGACCGTAGAAAAATCCATTTTCACGGGATCTTACAGATGGAAAACTGCCCAAAATAAGAATTTCGCAATCTGCGTCGAACACGGGCAGAAAAGGATGTTTTTCTTCCATAAAAAGACTCCTTAAAAATTTAATAGAAAGTTTAAATATATTGTACCATATTTTTAACATAAAAAGATTACTATTGAAAAAAATAATAAAATATGTTACAATAAATATATAAAATCTCGGATAAATTTATTTGTAATTCTCTAATTCTATATCCGAAGGAGTTATTATGAAAAAGATTATTGCTCTCTTTTCCGTTGTTGCTATGGTGTCTGCGCTTTTTGGTTGCGGCGATGCGGCTCAAACTTCTTTTACCTCAGAAACGACGGAAGGCATCGTATGGGAATACGCTGCCGATTCAAAAGAGGGGAAAGAAATGTTCTTTTCTTTTGATCTTGATGTTGAATATACGCACGTTATCATTACCGTAAACAACGGTATGCTTGTTTCTTCTTCCGATACGATAGGGGAGGCGGCAAAGGAACTTCGTCTTTCCTTGAACGAGGGGTTTTCTTGGGTACCGAGCGAAGGCTCGCAGGAAACGGCGGTCATCGTCGTTCAGGTCTGCAATATGAGCCACACCGTTCATTGCGGAACCATTTCTCTGGTGCCGAAGAAAACTCAAATACAGGTGCCGGGTGAAGACATTTTCACGGTGACCTATACCGCCGTGCTCGACAGCGATGACGGTTTGCAGGTGCGCCAAGGCGACGGAAAATCAAACGTTGTTATTTTTGCGTAGCAAAAACTCCCGAAAGGGAGTTTTTTGTGTCATGGAAAAATGCAAAACAGAATTTTTATGCAAATAATTTGCATAAAAAGCCGGATTTTGCGCGACGGCGAAAAAGCACGACGATCTGCAATTACATGATATGAATTTTTTATTTAATAGAAATATTGAAAGAATGCGAAGCTCAGGTGAAAAAATTAAAAAAATCGCAAAAAAATACGCCGTAACTATTGCATATTTATGCATTGCGTGTTATAATGTACAAACTATTATGAATATTTGTCCGCATATGCGGCAAAATATAAATCCCTTTTCAAGAAAGAGGTGTTCAAGGTGAAAAAGAAAATTTTCATAGACGGAAGCGCGGGTACCACCGGGCTTGATATATTCAGAAGAATTTCGGGCAGAGAAGATATAGAACTTATCACGCTCTCCGAAGAAAAAAGAAAAGACGCAGACGCAAGACGCGACGCACTCAACTCCGCGGACATCGCTTTCCTGTGCCTGCCCGACGCGGCGGCAATAGAATCTGCCGCAATGGTTGAAAACAACCATACGGTGCTTCTCGACACATCCACGGCACACAGAACAGATTCCGCATGGGCATACGGTTTTCCCGAGCTTTCCATGGCTTTTGAAGAAAAGATAAAAACTTCAAAGAGAATAGCCGTTCCCGGCTGCCATGCAAGCGGTTTTATCGCTCTTATCTATCCGCTCATCGAATGCGGTGCGCTCGCCACAACGGCGAAGCTTTCTTGCTTCTCTGTTACGGGTTACAGCGGCGGCGGCAAAAAGATGATCGCGGCGTATGAGGAAGAGGACAGAGATGCGCTCCTCGGCGCTCCCAGACAGTATGCGCTCTCGCAGAAGCACAAACATTTGCCCGAAATGCAGAAGATAACGGGGCTTGAAAACGCGCCCATCTTCTCCCCCATAGTTTCCGATTTTTACAGCGGAATGGAGGTTACAGTTCCGATATTTGCAAGCGACTTTGCGGAAGGTTTCGGTATTGAAGAAATAAAGAAAGTTTACGCGCAGAAATATACGGGTCCGGTTGTTAATTTTGTTGACGGCGGCGACGAAGAAGGTTTCCTCTCCGCGGGCAAAAAATCCGGTACGGACGCAATGGAGATATCCGTTTTCGGCAACGAAGAAAGAATTTTGCTCACCGCAAGATACGATAACCTTGGCAAAGGCGCGTGCGGTGCGGCTATCGAATGTCTTAACCTTGTTCTCGGCGCAGAGCTCACCGAGGGTATGAATGTTTAATTTAAAGAGGTACATAGAATGGAAATTATAGAAGGCGGCGTTTGTGCCGCGAAAGGTTTCAGTGCCGCAGGTATACATTGCGGTATTCGTAAAAATAAAACAAAGCGCGATCTCGCGCTCATATACAGCGAAGTTCCCGCATCCGCGGCGGCTGTTTATACAACTAACCTTGTAAAGGGAGCGCCCCTTACGGTTACGAAAAAACATATTTCCGACGGCGTGGCACAGGCTGTGCTGTGCAACAGCGGCAACGCCAA
>JBGVFW010000451.1:0-12857 GCA_045121315.1 Eubacteriales bacterium | reverse complement strand
AAAAAAATACCGCTTTCTGGGGTGTTTTCGTGTGGTCTTTTTCTTGCGCCTTTTTTTAGTGTTTCAATTATATCATACCTTTTCTTTTTTTACAACCTTTTTTGCAATTTCCTATGCGTCAAAAAAGCACACTTTCGTGTGCTTTTTTGCATATTATTTCTTTTCTTCCGTTTTTTCTTCGTGGTATTCTTTTTCCGTATTCACGTTCCAAACCGCGTCACGGGAAGCATCGCCGCGCTTGAGCGCGCGAACTGCTTCGAACGCCGTCATCATGGAGTGGTCCATGTTGTTGTATCTGTGCTGACCATTTCTGCCTATACAGTAAAGGTTGCCGATACCGTCGAGGTAATTTCTTACCTTATCAAATTCGGAATACGTGCCGAAGTACGCGGGGTAAGCCTTCTTGACCTTAGCGCGAACGCTGTCGAGTATATCTTCCTTGTCGATGATACCTATCTTTGCAAGTTCATCGGAGGCAAAATCGATAAACGCTTTATCTTCCATGTTCCAAAGCTCGTCGCCCTCGTTGCAGAAGTATTCAAGACCTATCCAAACGTTGTTTTCAAAGTCTTTCACCATGTAAGGTGACCAGTTGTTAAACACTTGGAGTCTGCCGAGTTTTACGTCGCGCTCTTGAATATATATCCAGCAATCGGGAACAATATTTCCGACAGTTTTAATCTTCGTTTCGTTTTTGATTTTAAGCTTGTTTACAAGCAAGCCGACCGTGATGAAATCGCGGTAAGGAAGGTTTACCGCTACGTCGTGAACGTCTGCGGGAACAACGTCACCCATGCCGTCAACAAGGTCTTTTATCGGCATTGTGGAGAAATAGTAGTCCGCCTTCATCGTTTCTTCCTTGCCGTCGTGAAGAACACCCACGGAAAGTATCTCTTTCCCGTCCGTTTCAAGCGTTTTAACGGAGCAGTTCTTTATTATCTTGCCGCCGAGTTTTTCAACCTCTGCCGCAACAGTTTCCCAAAGCTGACCGGGGCCTTTTTTCGGGTAAACGTACTGCTCTATAAGGGAAGTTTCAACCTTGTTTTTATTCTTCTTAAAAGGTTTCGTGATAACCGCAAGCACAGCTTTCGTAAGTGAAAGACCCTTAACGCGCTGTGCGCCCCAAGAGGGGTCGATATTCGCGGGGTTTCTGCCCCAAACCTTTTCCGTGTAATCCTCAAAGAACATCTCATAGAGGGGTTTGCCGAAACGGTTTATGTAGAAATTGCGAAGAGAATCTTCTTTTTTCTTGAATATCGCGGACCAAACGTAGCCAAATCCCGCTTTCATCGTGCGCACAAAGCCCATGTTCGTGAACGTTTGTAACTTGAGGCTTATAGGATAATCGAAGAATTTTTTGAGGAAGTAAATTCTCGAAACGCGGTTGCGCACGAGCATTACCTCGTCCTCTTTTTCGGGGTCGGGGCCGTTTTCGGCAAGCGGCTTGTTCGTCGTGCCAAGAATTATATCGTCCTTGGATGGCGTGCCCTGCGTGGGCATGAATTTCGCCCAAAATTCGTTTACTTCTTCGCTTTTGGAAAAGAAACGGTGACCGCCGATGTCCATACGGTTTCCGTTATATTCGATAGTGCGGGAAATACCGCCTATAAACTCGGATTCTTCGAGTATTATCGGAATTATGTCCGTTTCGGTAAGAAGGTTGTATGCCGCGCAAAGGCCAGCAGGGCCCGCGCCTATGATTATAGCGGTCTTTTTATTTTCCATAAATTTATTCTCTCCTTAAAATTATATATTATTTTCCGCGATAAACGAGAATTTTTCTGCCGATGTAGTTCCAAATGAGAACAACGCCTTTCACAAAGCAGGTGAGCAAAAGGTAAAGTATGCCGGATTCGCCCGTTATCTTCGTGCCGAGAAGAGTCAGCCCCACGGTAAGACCGTAGCCGATAACGCCGACGATGACGTAAATTATGAACGCTTTGAGCGTCTTTCCCTTTTTCTGCTGTTCCTTTTTGCGGAAAACGAAGATATTGGAAAGGATAAAGTTTACAATAAGCCCCACGATAAAGCCCGCCGTAACGGAAACGGCAACCTGCCAGCTATCCTCGCCGGAAGCACCGAGGATAACGTAAAGCATAACGTAGTTCACGCCCATGTCAACGAGCGCCGCAACTCCGCCGACTATGGCGTAGCGCAAAAATTCCCAAATGGTTTCTTTTTTCAAATTCATGATAATACACCTCTTATGATATATGTCGAAAGTGAGGCACTGTTTTCTCACATATTTTTTAATTAAAATCGATATAATTAGTATAACATGAAAACATTTTAAAAGCAACACGATATTGCGAATATTAAGAATTTGATTTTCGAGAAGTTATTTACAGAATGCTTGACAAATCTGCAATAATATATTAAAATAGATATAAATAAGGGAGTAATCGGCACTTATTTTTAAGTGTGACGAAGTCAACATACTGAAAGATATATCTTTCTGGCTTGGTCGATAGCGATGAGACTTATCTGCCAAGGGGTAGGTAGGTCTTTTTTTGTTGACAAAATCTCCCGCCCCTACAAAATCAATTAAATATCAATTACTTGAAAACATTATTTTGGAGGAAGTTTAAAATGTCAACTTTGGAACTTTTCATTATTGCCGTGGGGCTTTCCATGGACGCTTTTGCTGTTGCCATATGCAAAGGTCTTTCCGTAAATTCGCTCAAACCCAAGCATATGATTGTCGTCGGTCTTTACTTTGGACTTTTTCAGGGACTTATGCCGCTCGCGGGCTTTTTCCTCGGCAGACAGTTTGAAAGCTACATTACAAGTTTTGACCATTGGATAGCATTCGTGCTTCTCGCGCTCATCGGTGCAAACATGGTCCGCGAAGCTATAAAAGGCGAAGCGGAAGAATGTTGTGAATCCTTCGGCGTTAAAGCGATGCTTCCCATGGCTATCGCAACTAGCATAGACGCGCTCGCTGTCGGCGTTACGTTCGGCTTTATGCCCGACGTAAACATCGTTCCCGCGGTAAGCTTTATCGCCGTTATTACGTTCACTCTTTCCGCTATAGGCGTTAAGATAGGCAACGTTTTCGGTGCGAAATACAAATCCAAAGCCGAGCTTGTCGGCGGTATCATTCTCATTCTTATGGGAATCAAAATTCTCCTCGAACATTTGGGAGTTATCAATTTTTAAAGGAAGTTTATTCACATGGTCGTTGAAGAAAAATTTTACGTAGGTTACAGCGATATCAACAAGGAAATGTCCCTTTCAAACTCATCGCTTCTCAAAATTTTCGAAAATATGGCGTGCATACACGGCGCTATTGCAGGCGAAAGCATCAAAACGAGCACGGTCCGATGGTTTCTCACCGCGTATCACGTACGCGTGCATAAGCGCCCCGAAATAGAGGAGCGCATAAACGTCCGCACTTGGAGCAGGGAGATGCGCGGAGCCTCCGCCTGCCGTGAATTTGAGGTTTACAACGAGCAGGGCGAGCTTTGCATAACGGCGATCTCCAACTGGGCACGCACAAACGCCGTAACGCAGAAGATCGAGCGCGCCACGCCCGAATGCGTCGCAAGATACGAAAGCGAACGTGACCGCAAAAACTTCGAAAAACCGTGGATAGATAAAATAGCGGAGCCCGAGTTTTACATAAGCGAGCGAGAATTTACGGTTGAACGCAATTTCATCGACGTAAACAACCATATGAACAACGTTTTCTACCTTGACCTTGCGGATCTCGCTCTTCCCGACGAGGTCTACGCCAAGGAAGAAAGCAAAGAATTTGAAATAATGTACCGCCAAGCCATCAAATACGGTGAAACGGTTAAATGCTTCTATGGTGAAACAGAAGACGCACATATCGTAACGGTAAAAGATGCCGCAGCGGATATTCGCGCGATAATAAAACTTTTCAAATAATAAAACGTAACGCGGGCGGATTTTAACATCCGCCATACTGCTTTTGAGGTGACATATGAAAAAGACAAAAAACATAGGGCTTATCAAGCGTTTTTTGCCCTATTACAAAAAGTATAAATGGATAATGGTCTTTGACCTGTTCTGCGCCGCGCTCACAACGGTGTGCGAGCTCGTGCTTCCGATGATAGTGCGCGAAATAACAGGCGCGGCAACGGAAAATATCGCTTCTCTTACGCTGGAGCTTATCCTCGGCTGCGGAATACTCTACATAGTTCTGCGCGTTATAGATACAGCCGCAAACTACTACATGACTTCTGTTGGTCACATAATGGGTACGAAGATAGAAAACGATATGAGACACGACCTTTTCGCCCATCTTCAAAAACTTTCTTTCTCTTATTACGACAACACGAAGGTCGGCACGCTCATGTCCCGCATAACGACGGACCTTTTCGACGTTACGGAGTTTGCACACCATTGCCCCGAGGAATTTTTTATCGCGGGCGTAAAGATAATCTGTGCGTTCATCATTCTCTGCACGATGAGCGTACCTCTCACGCTTATCATTTTCGCCACGATCCCCGTGATGCTCGTCTGCCTCATTTTCTTCCGCAGGAAAATGAGAGCAAACTTTTCCGAATCACGCAAACAGATAGGAGAGCTCAACTCTCAGATAGAGGACAGCCTCTTAGGCATCCGCGTTGTAAAATCATTTGCAAAAGAAGACGTGGAGCAGAAGAAGTTCGACAAGGGCAATAAAGAATTCCTTCGCCTCAAAACACAGCGTTATCACATTATGGCAGGATTTACCTCCTGCACACGCCTTTTCGACGGCGTTATGTACATCGTTGTTGTTGTAGCAGGCGGCATATTCCTTTTGAACGGAGCCATTTCTGCTGCGGATTACGTAGCATATCTCATGTTTGTTTCAACGCTTTTAACATCGATACGCCGTATTGTAGAATTTTCCGAGCAGTTCCAGCAAGGCATGAGCGGTATTGAACGCTTTGCGGAAATTATGGATACCGAACCCGAAATTCAAAGCGCAAAAGGCGCGAAAGAACTTTCGGACGTTCGCGGAGAAGTGGAATTTGAAAATGTTTCTTTCCGCTATGAAAGCGAAAAGACGGAAGTTCTTCATCATCTCAACCTCAAAGTAAAAGCTGGTGAAAGTATCGCGCTCGTCGGCCCATCGGGCGGCGGCAAAACGACGCTTTGCTCCCTTATCCCTCGTTTTTATGACGTTTCAGAGGGTTGCGTAAAGATAGACGGCAAGGATATCAAATCCGTAACGCTCTCTTCCCTGCGTGAAAACATCGGTGTTGTGGCGCAGGACGTTTATCTTTTCTCAGGCAGCGTTCGCGAAAACATCGCATACGGTAAAACCGATGCCACAGATGAAGAAGTGGAGCGCGCGGCGCGCCTTGCGGGAGCACACGAGTTTATATGCTCCCTCCCAGATGGCTACAACACATACGTCGGTGAACGCGGCGTGAAGCTTTCAGGCGGTCAAAAACAGCGCATCTCCATTGCGCGCGTATTTCTGAAAGACCCGCCCATTCTCATTCTCGACGAAGCGACGAGTGCGCTCGACAACGAAAGCGAAAGGCTTGTTCAATCCTCTCTTGAAACGCTTGCCAAAGGAAGAACTACTTTCACCATCGCGCACCGCCTTACGACTGTAAAAAACGCAGACCGAATCCTCGTGCTTACAGAAAACGGCATAGAAGAATCCGGCTCACACGATGAGCTTATCGCTCAAGGTGGGCTTTACAGCGAACTTTATAAACTATACTCTATTTCTTAAATAGGAGAATAATTATAAAAAGCCTGCGATGTTCTTAGCGGAGAATTTGAAAATTCGGCTAAGCCTAAAACCTTATAATAGACAAAAATAGAGAACAGAACGGTTACTTACCGTGCTGTTCTCTATTTTTCTGTCAAGGTAAAACTTCACTTTTTATTTCATTTTCTCTTCCAAAAAGAGGGCGCAAGCAATATAAGCAGAGGGAAAATTTCAAGTCTGCCCATAAGCATTGCAAAAGAAAGCAGTATCTTCGCAGGGACAGAATATGCCGCAAAGCCTGCCATCGGACCCACGGCGCCAAAACCGGGACCGATGTTGTTGAAACAAGCCGAAACTGCCGTCAAGTTCGTTTCAAAACCAAAAGGTTCAAACGATATTAAAAGGAAAATAATAAGAAAGATTATAAAATAAAGCGAAAAATACGTGCTTACGCCGTGCCGCGTCTTGTCATCAACCTTTTTCCCCTCAAACTTTATGCTTGAAACAGCAGAGGGATGAAGCATCTTTCTTATATCTCTGAAAAATGATTTTACAGCAATAATAAACCTGGAAAGTTTTATACCGCCCGCCGTCGAACCCGCGCAGCCGCCGATAAACATCAAAATGAAAAGTATCGACTTAGAAAAACAGGGCCAGAGGTTGAAGTCCGTCGTAGAATATCCCGTTGTGGTTATTATCGAAGCCACTTGGAAAAATGCGTGTTTGACGGATTCGCCTATGCTTCCGTACATCGAAGAGATGTTCAGCGTGATAGCCGCGCCCGAAAGGATAACTATTATGATATACGTCCAAAGCTCCTCGCTTTTGAGCGCTGTCTTGAACTGTTTTACCAAGATCAAATAATAAAGATTGAAATTCACGCCGAATATCAGCATGAATATTGTGATAACCCACTGCAAATACAAACTGTAGGAGCCAATGCTGTCCGCCTTTATTCCAAAACCGCCCGTTCCCGCCGTGCCGAAAGAATGAACAAGGCTTTCAAACAGCGACATTCCTCCGCACAAAAGGAACACCACCTCTATAGCAGTCAGAGCGATGTATATTAGATAAAGTATTTTTGCAGTATCTTTTATCCTTGGCACGAGTTTACCAACGATAGGTCCCGGCATTTCCGCTCTCATGATGTGTATGGATCTTCCGGACTCTTGCGGAAATATCGCCATAATAAACACAAGCACGCCCATACCGCCGAGCCAATGGGTGAAACTGCGCCAGAAAAGCATACCGTGGCTAAGAGCTTCCACGTCCGTAAGGATAGATGCGCCCGTCGTCGTAAAACCGCTCACGGTTTCGAAAAATGCGTCCGCAAACGAGGGTATCTCTCCGCTTATGACGAACGGAAGCGCGCCCACAACGGACATCGCCAGCCACGCAAGCGCAACTATGGCAAAGCCTTCCCTTGCAAATATCAATTTATTATTTTTGCCGATAACATATGTCAGCAAAAGTCCAGCAGCAAGAGCGACCGCCGCCGATATAAGAAACGCGACAGCTCCTGTTCTTTCACCATAAATAATGCTTACCGTCAGGGGCAAAACAAAAAGCACCGCCTCAAGCTGCATGATGCGTCCGACAGTATAAGAAACCATTCTGTAGTTCATGATCTTCCCCGTCCTTATTTTGCAAGAATATCGGAAAGGTCCTGCAAACCTTGATTTTTCGTGATAACAACAACTTTGTCTCCAACGAATATCTCCGTGTCGCCCGCAGGTGTGATTATCTTTCTTTCTCGTATAATGCCGATGATAAGGATATTTTCACGAAGCTTTAGATCCTTAAGCGGGACATTTATAACCTTCGCTTCCTCACGTACGTTAAATTCGAGCGCTTCAACCTTATCGTCCATGAGCTTATACAAAGTTTCGACATTACTGCCCAGCGAGTTCTGAAGTGCGCGAGCGTAACTTATTACAACGTCGGAAACTATCTTCTTCGGGGAAACTATGCAGTCAAGCCCCAACTTTTGCGCCATAGGCGCAAGCTCTTCGCGGTTGACCTTGGCAATAACCTTCGGGACTTTGTTCATCATGGCGAACATGGAAATAAGTATGTTTGTTTCGTCAAGTCCCGTTAGAGATACGAAAGCGTCTGTTGTGGAAATGCCTTCCTCAAGCAAAAGCTCCTGCTGTGCACCGTCGCCGTTTATGATGACCGCTTTGGGCAAGGAATCGCTTAAAATTTCGCAGACTTTTTCATCGCTGTCTATGATCTTAACGTAAGTGCCTATATTCATGAGCATTTCCGCCAGGTAATACGCTATGCGGCTGCCACCGAGTATCATAACGTCTTTCGCCTGACGCAGGAAAAGTCCCGCGCCTCTGAAAAACTTTTGAAGCTCCGTATGCGGCGCGGTAACGCCTATTCGGTCGCCGCCCTGTAAAACAAAGCTGCCGTTTGGTATATAGACCTCGTCGCCGCGCTGAACGCAGGCAACGAGCACCTGCGCTTTGAATTTTTGGCGTATATCCATAAGCTTCACGCCGTCCAGCGCAGAATCTTCTTTGAGGCGAACCTCTATCATTTCCATATTTCTGTGGGAAAAAGTTTCTATTTTCGCCGCAGAGGGGAATTTAAGTATATTGAAAAGCTCGCGCGCGGCAAGTCTTTCGGGGTTGATGGGTACGGAAAGCTCAAGGTCGCGCTTGAGAACATCAAGGCTTCTGTCATTGTATTCGGGCGTGCGTATGCGCGCGATAGTGTTCTTCGCGCCCATTCTCTTAGCCAAAAAACAACTAAGCATATTAAGCTCGTCCGAACCCGAAACAGCAATATAAATATCCGCCGTTTCAACTTTCGCTTCCTCCAAAATATCGCTGTCAACGCAGTTTCCGCAAATGCCCATTACGTCGCAGACATTGGTTATTTCTTCTATGACCTCAGAGTCGCTATCTATTATCAAAATATCGTGTCCCTCAGAAACAAGGCTTCCCACAATGCTTTTACCGATCTTACCGCAGCCCGCAATAACTATTTTCATAAAAAGTTCCTTTTCTTTTTGTCTAAGCAAAAAACGAAATACAAGAGATTAAAATATCTGTTGTTTTATTCTATCATTCTTCGCCTTATTTTTCAACACCTGCAGCGAAGTTTATTTTCAATTACCCGATATTTTCGCGCCGCCGTGTGTCGCACAATGCAAAAAGCCTGCATAAAAGCAGGCTTTTTTCGGTATTATTCCTTGTTTTTCATGCACATAACCATAACGGCTTTCTGTGCGTGAAGTCTGTTTTCGGCTTCGTCGAAAATTTCGTTTGCGTGAGCTTCGAGAACGTCAGCCGTGATCTCTTCGCCGCGGTGTGCGGGCAGACAATGAAGGACCATAGCGTCAGGCTTAGCAACGCTCATAAGCTCCGCATTTACTTGATAGCCTGCGAAGATCTTCTTTCTTTCTTCTGCTTCGGCTTCTTCGCCCATGGAAGCCCAAACGTCTGTGTAAACGACGTCTGCGTCTTTTGCGGCTTCAAAAATATCGTCCGTACAGAGGAAATCTCCGCTTTCGCTCGCCCATTTCATGATTTCGGGGTCAGGCTGGTGAGTTTTGGGGCAGCCGATAGCAACGGACATACCCATCTTGATACCGCCAACGATAAGGGAGTTTGCCATATTGTTGCCGTCGCCGATGAAGCAGAGCTTCTTGCCCTTAACAGAGCCCTTGTGTTCGCGGATAGTCATAAGATCCGCAAGAACTTGGCAGGGGTGGCAGAAGTCTGTAAGACCGTTGATAACGGGAATAGAGCCGTATTTCGCGAGGTTTTCAACCTCTTCCTGGTCGAATGTTCTGATCATGATACCGTCGAGATAACGAGAAAGAACGCGCGCCGTGTCTTCAAGCGGTTCGCCGCGGCCGATCTGAAGGTCGCGGGGGGAAAGGAAGAGCGCACTGCCGCCGAGGTCATACATACCAACCTCAAAGGAAACGCGCGTACGCGTAGAGGATTTCTGGAATATCATACCCAAAGTTTTGCCTTTGAGGTAGTGATGTTCGATGCCGTTTTTCTTTTCGTATTTGAGCTGATCCGCAAGGTTAAGGATCTCGAGTATTTCTTTCGTTTCAAGATCCATAAGTTTAAGCAAATGTTTCATTATGCGCATACCTCCTTAATAACTTCCACTGCTTTTTTGATCTGTTCAAACGTGATCGCGAGCGGGGGGATAAGACGAATCTTCGTTTTAGCCGTGAGAAGAAGAACGCCTTTATCCATAGCCGCCGCAACAATATCGGGAGCCGCTTTTTCCGTTTCGATACCTATCATAAGTCCCATGCCGGAAATATTTTTAATGCCTTTTGCACCCGTAAGTTCTTTTACTATATATTCTGATTTTGCCGTAACATCGGCAAGAAATTCGTCCGTAAGGCGGGAAAGAACGTTGTTTGCGCCTGCCGCGCAAACAGGGTTGCCGCCGAACGTGGAGCCATGCATACCGGGTTGGTAAACATCTTCCACCTTTTCGCCAAACATCGTAGCGCCAATGGGAAGACCCGCGCCAAGACCTTTAGCAGTAGAGATGATGTCAGGTCTAATGCCGAAGTGCATATAAGCGTAGAGCTTACCTGTTCTGCCGTTGCCCGCCTGAACCTCGTCGTCTATCATAAGAATATCGTTCTTTTCGGCAAGCTCGGCTATCTTCGCAACAAATTCGGGCGTGAGCGCCTGTACACCGCCCTCGCCCTGAACGAGCTCGAACATAATAGCGCAGACCTTGTTTTCGTTCACGGCTTTTTCAAGCGCTTCGCAATCGTTTGCGGGTGTGTATATAAATCCGGGCGTCATGGGACCGAAATGTGTGTGGTAAGGAGCCTGACCCGTTGCCGCAAGAGTTGCAAGGCTTCTGCCGTGGAAGCTGTTGACAAGAGTGATGATGTTGTAATATTCTTCGCCTTTTTTCGTAACGCCGTATTCGCGTGCGGCTTTAATAGCACATTCGTTTGCTTCCGCGCCGGAGTTGGAGAAGAATACCTTCTTCATGCCCGTGCGTTCGCAAAGAGTTTTTGCCAGCTTCGCGCAGGGCTCGGCATAATAAAGGTTCGACGTGTGCTGGAATTTGCCGAGCTGCTCCGTAACAGCAGCGACCCATTCTTCATCTGCCATGCCGAACGTGTTAACAGCAACTCCTGCACCCATATCGATATATTCTTTACCTTCGTTATCTTTGATAAGCGCACCCTTGCCGGAAACTATTTCCACGGGAAAGCGCTTGTATGTGTGTGCAATATACTGGTTATCTATTTCTTTAATGTTCATATGTTATCTCCCGAAATAAGCATCGTGCCCATGCCTTCATCGGTAAGTGTTTCGATAAGGAGTGAATGAGGCACCCTGCCGTCAATAATAAATACTTTTTTAACGCCGCGACGTATTGCTTCCGTGCAACATTCTACCTTGGGTATCATGCCGCCGTTGATAACTCCGTCCGAGATAAGCTCATGCGTGTCGCTCACGCATATAGTGGAAATGAGCGAATCGGGATCGTCTTTATCACGCAATATCCCGCTTATATCCGTCATTGAAATAAGGCTTTCCGCCGAGAGCGCGCCGGCGATCTTTGCCGCCGCCGTGTCCGCGTTGACATTATAAGTGTTTCCCTCTGCGTCGCACGCAACCGTGGAAATAACAGGGATATAACCTTTGTCGAGCACGTCGAAGATTATCTGGGGGTTAACGTCCGTTATATCTCCCACAAAGCCGAGCGCGGGGTCTTTAGGCTGAGCCATGATCATCTGACCGTCGATACCGGAAAGGCCGATAGCCTTGCCGCCCTGAACGGAGAGAAGGTTAACAAGGTTTTTGTTGATCTTGCCTGCGAGAACCATCTGAACTATTTCAACAGATTCTTTGTCCGTCACGCGAAGACCATTTACAAACTCTGTCTTTTTGCCAACTTTTGCGAGCATATCCGTAATTTCGGGTCCACCGCCGTGAACGAGAACAACCTTGATACCGATGAGCGAAAGAAGAACGATATCGCGCATAACGGAATCTTTGAGTTCTTCGTTTATCATGGCGTTGCCGCCGTATTTTACAACGATAATTTTATCTTTGTATTTCTGTATATAAGGAAGCGCGTGTACGATTACCTGCGCTCTCTGTGCATTAGTAATTTTCATATTATGTCGCTTTCTTGAAAGAAAGCTCCGCAAAGAACTTTCCTCAGTGTTATTGTTTTTGAGTATTATTGTTTTGATTTATTTTGTGCGGATCTACCGCGGTTTTAACTACGCTTTTTAGCGCAATTGATTTTTCGCGTTTTACTGTAAAAAGGTGCTTACGCACCTTTTTATTTAGGTTCTGTAATCGCCGTTGATCTTAACGTAATCGTACGTAAGATCGCAGCCCCAAGCGGTCGCTTTCGCGTCGCCGCTGTTGAGGTTGATAAGCACGTTTATTTCTTTCTCTGTAAGAACTTCTTTTGCAATCTCTTCGGAGAAATCTATGCCCGCGCCGTCGCGACAAACATCAACTCTGCCTGCTTTGCTTTCGAAAGAAACGTCTATCTTCGTAACGTCAACAGGAGCACCGCTGTAACCGATAGCGCAGAGTACACGGCCCCAGTTTGCGTCCGCACCGAACATAGCCGCTTTGAAGAGAGAGGAGCAGATTACGGATTTCGCAACAGTTTTTGCCGTTTCTTCCGTTTCCGCACCGCTGACAACACATTCAAGGAGCTTTGTCGCGCCTTCGCCGTCGCCGGCGATCTTGCGGCAGAGGTAAACCGTGATCGTGTTGAGAGCTTTCATAAATTCAGCGAAATCTTCGCCCTCTTTTGTGATGATTTCGTTGCCCGCCATACCGTTTGCCATGATAGCGACCATATCGTTTGTGGAAGTGTCGCCGTCAACGCTTACCATGTTGAATGAGTTCTTGATATCGGAAGAAAGAGCTTTATGAAGCATCGCAGGAGAGATAGCCGCGTCTGTCGTGATAAACACGAGCATTGTAGCCATGTTGGGGTGGATCATACCGGAACCTTTTGCAATGCCGCCGATATGGCATTCCTTGCCGCCAACGGTGAACTTGACCGCAATCTCTTTGAGGACGGTGTCTGTCGTCATGATACCCTCTGCGGCGTGAACGCTGTGCTCACAAGAATTGCCGAGTTCGGAAACGAGCAGAGGAAGACCCACCGCAATGGGGGTGATATCGAGCTTCTGACCGAT
>JBGVFW010000450.1:0-11189 GCA_045121315.1 Eubacteriales bacterium | reverse complement strand
TCGCCGCTGTTCACGTCGTAGAAACGCATGAGCAGGTTTATGATGGTCGTTTTGCCCGCGCCCGTGGGACCGACGATCGCGATAGTCTTGCCGGGTTTTGCCGCCACGGAAATGTCGCGCAGGATAGTCTTTTCGGGCGTATAGCCGAATGTGACGTTTTGAAATTCGACCTCGCCTTTCACGTCTGTGAGCGCGAGAGCGTCCTTCTTATCGGGAGTTTCGGGGCCTTCGTCTATGATACGGAAAACACGCTCTGCAGCGGAAAACGCGGACTGGAACTCATGAAGTATATTTGCAAATTCGTTGATAGGACCTGCGAATTTGCGCGAATATTGAACGAATTTAGCCACTCCGCCGAGCGTTATGAAGAAAAGCGAACCCGCGAGCACCGTGCCGCTTTGCGAATACATATAAAGTATACCGCCGAAGATCATAACGAGTGAAATAGAAAGGTTATTGATGAAGTTGACGGAGGGGCCGAGCGTGGCACCGTAATATTCCGCGTTGTAATATGCGTCCATGGCGTCCTTATTGCGGGAATCGAAGCGGTCATCCATCTCTTTTTCGCGGTTGTATGCCTTTATTGTGCGGCAACCTGAAAGCATTTCTTCCGCATATCCGTTGAGCTCGCCGAGCTTGCGTGAGCGCGCACGGAACAAGGGCTTTACCTTTTTGGAGCGGTAGCGTGTGAATATTATGGAGATAGGAACGGTTATGACGAAAACTATTATCATGGGCTTGGATATCTCCCACATGAAAATTAGAGAACCTACAACGGTATAGATACTTGTCATAACTTGGATAAGATCGTGCGAAAGTGAAGAGTTTACCGTGTCGATATCGTATGAGATGCGGCTGATGATATCGCCCGTGGCTGTCGTATCGAAGAAGCTGACAGGAAGCGTGGTGAGCTTTTCAAACACCTGCTTGCGCATTGTGCGGACAATCTTCTGGCTTATTTTTATCATGAGCACGGAGAGAAGATATGACATGACCGCAGAGAGCGCATAGCAGATGAGCATTTTTATTACGTTTTCTTTTACCGCGGCGAAGTCCACTCCATTTTCGTTTGCAATAGCGTCTATCGCCTCGCCCGAGTACGTGGGGCCGAGCAGCGAGAGTTGGTTTGAAACGAGAGTGAGCACTATCGCGATAATGAAAAGATACCAATATTTCATTATGTAGCCTAGCAGACGGACGAGGATATTTTTCGTCGTTTTTCTGTCGAGCTTTTTGTTTTCAGCGTGTTTGTTGGGGTTGTTATTCAACGAAAGCACCTCCCATCTGTGATTCGCTTATTTCGCGGTATTCCGCGCAGGAGGCAAGCAAGTCTTCGTGCTTGCCCATGCCGATGACCTTGCCTTCGTCGAGCACGAGAATAAGGTCGCTGTCTTTAACGGAGCTTACGCGCTGCGCCACGGTGATGACGGTCGTGCCGCTCATGTTTTCGCGAAGAGCGGCGCGCAGGTTCGCGTCCGTTTTATAGTCGAGTGCGGAGGAGCTGTCGTCCAAAACCAAAATTTCCGGGCGCGCGGCTATGGCGCGGGAGATGAGAAGCCTTTGCTTCTGACCGCCAGAAATGTTCGTAGCTTTCTGCGAGAGCATATGTGAATATTCATCAGGGAAAGCGGAGATAAAATCGTGCGCCTGCGCGATCTTGGCGGCGCTTACGATATCCTCGTCGGAAAGGTGCCTGCCGAGGTCGATATTTTCCTTTACCGTGTCGGCATAGAGAAAGTCATGCTGGAACGCCGCGCCGAACATGGGGTAAAGCTCCTCGGCGGGAATGGTGCGCACATCGCGCCCGCCGATGTATACCGCGCCTTCGCCAACGTCGTAAAAGCGCATGAGCAGACGGATAAGCGTGGATTTACCGCTTCCCGTCGCGCCGATTATGCCGAGAGAACCGCCGCGCGGAAGGGAAAAGCTGATGTTTTCAAGGTCGTTGTGTTTGCCCTTATAGGAAAAAGATGCGTTGGAAAATTCGATGTGCACGCCGTTTTCCTTGCGGGGAAAATCCGCTTCGCTTCCGAGAGTCAGGTCCACCGGCGCTTCTACTACTTCCGCAATACGTCTTGCGGAGGCGGAGCATTTCGTGTACATCGTGAAAATTCTTGTAACGGACATCATGGCGTTTGAAATAAGCGTGAAATACTGCATAAACGCTATAACGGTGGAGGGGGAAGACTGGTGTCCCGCCACACGGGAGGCGCTTATGGCGACCACGATGACAAGACCCATGTTCATAAGCAGGGTCATGATGGGGTTTACCATACCCATCGTGATGCCCGCCTTTTGCTCCGCGCGTGAGAGATCGTTGTTTACTTTTTCATAGCGGCGGTGTTCATAATCAGCTTTGGAAAGAGCCTTGATAACGCGTATGCCCTGCGTGTCCTCGCGCACGACGCGTATCATTTTATCGGAGGCTTTCTGCACCTTCGTGTAAAGTGGCACGCCCTTGCGGGAGATGAAATACACCGTAATGAAGATAAAGGGGAGTATGGCTATCATCGCAAGCGCGAGGTAGCTGTCCATGATGAGCGTTATGGCAATACCGCCCACAAGGAGTATCGGAGCTCGCACGCCCATGCGCTGCATCATGCCCACAAAGTTATGTACGTTGTACGTATCCGTGGTTATGCGGGATTCGAGCGAGGGAATAGTGAAAGCGTCCACTTGAGCGGAGGAAAGGCGCATCGTGCGAGAAAAAAGGTCGTGGCGCACGCGCTCTGAAAAGTTGCGCGAAACCTTCGCCGCCATACGGTTTGCGATGATGTTGCAGAAGCACGCCGTTGCGGCGCAGAGTATCATCATGCCGCCCCAGAAGATTATCTGCTTTATATCCTGCGTTGCAACAACGTTGTCCAAAATGTGGCTGAGTATGAACGGAAGCAAAAGCTCCACAAGAGTGCCAATGATCTTAATGGACATACCGACGGACATTCGCCCGAAAAAAGGTTTTAGGTACTTCAATAAAAATTTCATAGTTTAGTCCTTGTTATAAATGTAGTTTTGCGCTCTGTTTGCAATTTTATCGAGCACTTCATGGAATTGGGTAAGCTCTTCCTCCGAAAGATCGGCGGCGATATATTCATTCCAATCGTTCGCGATCTTTTTTATTTCAGGCAGGACGTCCAGCATCTTTTGCGTGGGATAAACGCAGAGCGTGCGTTTATCGTGCTCGTTTTCGCGGCGCTCCACATACCCTCTTTCTTCAAGATATGTGAGATTACGCGTTACACCGCTTTTATTTACGCAAAGATGTTTGGCGAGAGCGTCCTGCGACATACCGGGGTGGTGGCAAATGGCAAAAATATAGGCATGGTGGCAAGAGCAAAGCTCCGTGCCTTTAAGCTTGTCCGCGCGATAGATCGCTTCGCACCTGCTGATAATGTTTATTTTTCTCATCAGTGTCGGCATAAAAAATCCCTCCTTTAAAAATAGTTGCGCACGCAACCGTTGCTTTTGCAACTATTTTAGCATATTATATAAATAATGTCAAGAAAACTATTGACATCTCTGTCCTACAGGTGTAAGATATAACTATACTACAAGTGTAGGAGGATTTACACATGAAACTCAGTGAAGCCGAGTGGGCTGTGCTTGACATACTTTGGGAGGGGGAGCACTTTGCCCTTGGAGAGATCACAAAGGCTCTAAAAGACGTTAACGGTTGGAGCAAAAACACCGTTTATACATATCTTACGCGAATGGAGGGCAAGGGATTGGTTGCGATAGACCGTACGCATGAAAAACCGTATTCCGCCGCCGTCACACGCGAGGAATGTGCCAAAAAGGAGAGAGGAGAGCTTTTAAATAAGGTATACCGCGGTGCGGCCGGCACCCTTATTGCAGCGTTTCTCAAGGAATCGAAGATATCGCAGGAGGAAATAGAAAAACTGCGTTCTCTGCTTGATGAAATGGAGGTTTGATATGTCTAATATTTGGGATTTCCTTTATCAGACTGTTTCCGTTTCTCTTGCGGCGCTGTTTATTTTGCTGCTGCGAAAGATTTTTGACGGCAAACTCTCGCCGCGATTTATGTGCGGCGTGTGGCTGGTGCTCGCACTGCGTATATTGATTCCCGCGAGCGTGAAGAGAAACATTATCTTGCCCACGGCGCTTCTTTGCGAAAGAATAAAAAGCACGTGTGAGAGTCTTCTTTCCTCTGCTTATTCGGGAGAATACGCGCCGATATCGGTGAGCTTTCCGTTCCCGTACGTCACGGGAGCGCCGAAAAGCGCGACAGACTGGGTTTTTATTGTGTATATCGCGGGAATTTTCGCTTTTCTTTTGTTCCACGCCGCGTCTTATTTGCGCTTGCGCCTGCTTTTGAAAAAAGCGTGCGGCGCGGGCGAGGAAAATTTTCAAAGAGTGCGCGCGGTCTGCGAAAAATACGGTCTTAAACCTTGCCGCGCCGTGGAGGCGCAGGTGGAAACCGCGTTCGTTTGCGGCGTGTTCCGCCCTGTTCTCGTTTTACCTGAGGGCAAGGAAACGGACGAAAAGGTCATATTGCATGAAATGCTTCATTTAAAATATAAAGACGTGTTGTTCGGTGTAATATGGTGCGTGCTTCGCGCGCTTCATTGGTGCAATCCGTTTTTGCAGTGCGTTTTCTCTCTTATCGAAAACGATACGGAATCCCTTTGCGATTACCGCGTGCTGGAGCTTCTTTCGGGAGAAGAACGTCGCGAATACGGCAAGATATTGCTTTGTGCCGCGAATGAAAAATACGCACGCGCCGTTGGCACAAGCTCCGTTTCAAATGGCGGCAGAAACGTGTCCCGCAGAATTGCCAATATCGTGCGCTTTAAAAAATATCCGCGCGGTATGGCGCTTGTTTCCGTCTGCATTGTAATAATCGTCGGTGTTTTTTCAGTTGTCGGAACAGCGGCGGAATTTGACTCGGCGCTTTATAACCCGCAAACACCAAGCGATTATAACGCGTCTTACGCCATGGCGCGGCTCAACCGCTGTACGACGGCGGCGGGCGCGCTCGATACGTTTGCAAAAGCGAAGATATACTCAAATCCCGTGTACCTTGCCATGTGCTCACCGATCGATATGCACGAGAGCATAATAGAAAGCACGAACGCGGTCGACGCAGATCTGCTTTATGCGCGTGAGAATTTTTCTATCGTAAACATGATAAAAACGGGAAAGGATACTTATTCTGCGTATGTGGCGATAAATTTAGATTTCTATCCCGACAGCAACGGAGATTACACACAGGGAGCGTATTATTCGAGCGTGGGCAGCGGCTCTCTCTTTATCCCCGTTACGGTGTATAAAGAAAACGGCTGGGTCGTTGAGGAAACGGGTGAGAGAGTTATATTCGAAATGCCTTATTATGGCGGGAACGTCACGCCTCCCGTGACCAGAAAGCTGGCGTATGAGGCAGAGTGCGGAGCACTTGATTTGAACGTTTTCACAAGAGCGGAGATAGACAACAGCAACGGAAGTTTTGGCGCGATATGGAACGGTATAGCGGTAAAAACTCCGCAAACGGGCGTTGATATCGAATCGTCTACAGTGACTTTTGAAGGAACATTTAAATTTAATAATAAGGAACTTTTTGCGGATAAAAAATATGTTGCCGTTGTTATCGGTATTTATGACGAGGATAAAGAAAGCGCTGTGCTTCCGCAGGAAGTTTTAACTGAGATAGAAAACGACACGAGCAGTCAGGGAGCGCATTTCTACAGCGGAGTTTTTGGAAGCGCCTATGAATGGTACAGATATTCTTGGAGTAACGCGCAGGTTTTATATTATTCAAAAGCTCCGAAAATAACTTTTGGAAATGATTATAGTTTAGGATATTCACCATATCTTTTGCCGCGGTCATACAACGTCTGGATAATCGCGGACGGAGAGATAATCGAAGAATTCACCGTGGAGGTAGCGGAATGAGCAAGAGAGAAGAATTTGCCGCGGCGATAAAACTTGCCGCGTGGGGATATATTTTTATCCTCTTCAATATCAATATAGGTACGCTCGACCTGCTGCCGAACTGGCTTGGGTATATTTTCCTGCTTGTGTCCGCAGGAAAAATGGCAAATCACATCGACGGCGCAAAGCATCTGCGCGTGCTCGCTATGATTCTCACGGCGAGCAGTGCGGTCGATTTTGTCGAACAGCTTTTCTCTTTTTAGATATTGAGCGGCTTTTACGTTGTAAGCATAATAATCTCTGTTGTGGGACTTTATTTTCATTTTGCGTTCTTAACGTATACCGCGGATATTGCGGAAAAATTTGCGCCCGAAAAGAAAAAAGGAATAATTATCAGTCGAAACGCATATGTTATATTAAACTGTGTAACCACCGTGTGGGTGCTTTTCCTCGGCGAGCTTGTGGAAGAATACGTGTACAGCACGTTTCTGCTTATAATCGCACAGTTTTGCGTGATGATATATATTTGCCGCTCTCTTTTCTCTCTTGCAAAGGCTTTGCGGGAGAACGCGGAAGAAAATGAAGAAATAACGTGAATACCGACAGAAAATGCCTTTTACTTTGCAATTTATTCATCATTTGTTCATATTTGGTTCATAATTGTGTGTATAATAAAAATATACCAAGGAAAAATATTCTTGGCGCAATATATGATATATCCTGGGGGAGTAGTCACGAGATATGCTCTCGGAACAAGTCAACATACATGGTTTTTTGAACCTGGCTTGGAATATGAAATGACCAGACTCATGGATAGGTTTCAGCCTATCTATGGGTCTTTTTTAGTTAGTAAATAAGACCTTGCGGTAGGTCCAAAATATAAAAACAGGAGGAAAACATGAAGTATTATTGCGAAAACATTGACACCGTGCTAGAAAAGACCGAAAGCTCGGCTCAGGGTCTTTCCACGGAAGAAGCCGAAAGAAGGCTTCTGCAAAACGGGCGAAACAAGCTTGCGGAAGGCAAAAAAGATTCTATTTTTGTGCGCTTTTTAAAACAGCTTGCAGACCCCATGATCATCATTCTCTTGGTTGCGGCGCTCATCAGCGGCGTGCTCGCGGCTTACGAGGGTGAAAGCTTCACGGACGTTATCATCATTCTTGCCGTTGTAATCTTCAACGCGGTGCTCGGCGTTTATCAGGAAAACAAAGCCGAAAAAGCCATAGAAGCACTGCAGGAAATGGCGGCGGCAACATCTAAAGTTATCCGCGACGGCAAGCTTATCTCTGTCAAGAGCGAAGAGCTTGTTGTGGGCGATATCGTCGTTCTCGAAGCTGGTGATGCTGTTCCCGCGGACGGCAGACTTATTGAAAACGCCAGCCTAAAAATAGAGGAAGCGGCGCTCACGGGTGAGTCTGTTCCCGTGAACAACTTTATCGATATTATAAATCTCAAGGACGAAACAAAGGACGTTCCTCTTGGCGACCGTGCAAACATGGTCTACATGGGCTCCACCGTCGTTTACGGACGCGGCGTTGCCGTTATCACGGCGACGGGCATGGACACGGAAATGGGTAAGATAGCGGACGCTCTCGTTAAAGCGGAAGAGGGTCAGACACCCTTGCAGATGAAGCTTTCTCAGCTTTCCAAAATCCTTACGTGGCTCGTGCTCGGCATATGCGTGCTCATTTTCGGCGTACAGCTTATACGCGCGGGAGGCTTTACGTTCGACGTTGTAATGGATTCCTTTATGGTTGCCGTTTCACTCGCCGTTGCGGCGATACCCGAAGGCTTGGCGGCTGTCGTTACGGTCGTGCTTTCCATGGGTGTTGGCAATATGTCAAAACGCAACGCTATTATACGCAAGCTCACGGCTGTTGAAACCCTTGGCTGCGCGCAGATAATCTGCTCCGATAAAACGGGTACGCTCACGCAGAACAAGATGACGGTCGTTGACTCCTTTGGCGAAAACGATGAACTCCTTGCTTCTGCGATGGCTCTCTGCTCCGACGCAGAGCTGAACTCCGACGGCACCGTTACGGGCGAGCCTACGGAAGCCGCGCTCGTTGAATGGGCGAAGAAGATAGGCGTTTCCAAGGTCGAACTCAAAGAAAAAATGCCCAGAAGCGGCGAAGCTCCGTTCGATTCGGGAAGAAAGATGATGTCGTCTGTTCACCCTGTGGGCGGAAAATTTGTGCAGTACACAAAGGGCGCGCCCGATGTTGTTATAAACCTCTGCACACATTATCTTAAGGACGGTAAAGCTGTTCCTATGACGGAAGAATACAAGGCAGATCTCCTCAGGGCAAACAAAGGTTTTGCTGACAGAGCGCTTCGCGTGCTTGCCTGCGGTATGCGCAAGTGGGAAAGTGAGCCCGACTCTTATGAGCCCGAAAACCTTGAAAAAGAGCTTTGCTTTATCGGTCTTTGCGCTATGATCGACCCCGTTCGCCCCGAAGTTAAGGTTGCTATTGAAAAATGCCGAAGCGCGGGTATACGCCCCATCATGATCACGGGCGACCACGTTGACACGGCTGTCGCTATTGCAAAAGAGCTCGGTATCCTCGAAGGCGGCGCAAAAGCTATTACGGGTTCTGAACTAAACGAAATGAGCGACGAAGAATTTGAAAAAGAATTTATGAACATTTCCGTTTACGCGCGTGTTCAGCCGGAGCATAAGACTAGAATAGTTACAGCTTGGAAGAAAGCGGGATATGTAACCGCCATGACAGGCGACGGCGTAAACGACGCTCCATCTATCAAAGCCGCCGATATCGGTGTTGGCATGGGTATCACAGGTACGGACGTTACGAAAAACGTTGCCGATATGGTCCTCACTGACGACAACTTCGCCACTATCGTAGGCGCGGTTGAAGAAGGCAGACGTATTTATGACAATATCCGCAAATCTATTCAGTTCCTTCTCGGTTCAAATATTTCCGAGGTTATCAGCATTTTTGTGGCAACGCTCTGCGGTTTCACAATATTGCACCCCGTTCATTTACTTTGGATAAATCTTGTAACAGACTCATTCCCTGCGCTCGCACTCGGTGTTGAAAAGGCAGAGCCTGGAATCATGGAACGCAAGCCTCGCTCCGCAAAAGCAGGAGTGTTCTCCGGCGGCTTGGGCGTTGACGTTGCGTACCAAGGCATTATGGTTTCCGCTCTCGTGCTTATTTCCTATTTCATAGGCGCGCAGATTGAGGCAGAACACGGCGTTACAATGGCTTTCCTCACTATGTCTATGGCGGAAATATTCCATAGCTTTAATATGCGCTCCCAGAGAGGCAGCATCTTCAAGCTCGGCGGTCAGAACAAGCTCCTTATCGGCGCGGCTGTTGTTGCGCTTATCGCAACGACTCTCGTTTGCGAAGTTCCGTTCCTTGCGGTTGCTTTCGGGTTCACAAGCGTAACTCTTAAAGAATATGCTATTGCAATCGGTCTTGGCGTGTGCGTGATCCCGATAGTTGAGATAGTTAAGTTCTTCCAGAGAAGTTTTTCTAAAAGAAAAATTGCAAAATGATTAGTTGTATGGTACAATGAATACAACGCAAAAGCGCTCGCTTACGCGGGCGCTTTTAATTTTTACATTCGGAGAAGAATATGCAGGGAGAAAGACTTGAAAACGGCAAATACATCATTTTTCTTGATATAGACAACACGGTTTTTGACGGAAAGGAAGTGCCGGCGAAAACCGCCGCAGCTCTTGCCGAGGCAAAACGCAGAGGACACAAAGTTTTCCTCAACACCGGAAGAGCTCACTGTATCGTAACGCAGGATATCATCGAAGCGGTAAAACCCGATGGCGTCATTTCCGCTATGGGTACATCTATTTTTGTTGGAGATAAGTGTGTTTTTTCCGCGCTTATGGAGAAGGACGACGTTGATTTCTTGGTAAAATACGGTGAAGAGATAGGGGTTTTTACGATAATCGAAAGTGTAGAACGCCTTGTGAGCATGAAAGGCCCCGCGTTCATGGGGCAGAACAATTTCATTGATAAAGCCGAGGAGCTTTACACGGCGTTCCCCGATATGAAAGTTTCAAAAATTTCGTTTATGAAGAAGCTTCCCGATGAGGACGTTGCCATGCTCCGCGCGAAATTCCCTGCTGTATATTCCCATTCGGGATACGTGGAGATACCGCCCGAGGGCTGCAACAAAGGTACGGCTATCGCGAGAGTTTGCGAATATTACGGCACGGACGTGGCACACTCCGTCGCCATGGGCGACAGCGGCAACGATTACGACATGGTAAAATTCGCAGGTATAGGAGTTGCCATGGGCAACGCGACGGACGATATAAAAGAGGTCGCGGATTTTGTCACGACGGATTGCAAGGACGGCGGCGTTGCATATGCGCTCGAAAAGTTGATTTTTGAAAGGGAATAAACAAAAAACTCACCCATATGTATCGGGTGCTAAATGACAGTTTTGCAAGCATACGGTATATCTCGAAAGAGGTATGCCGTATTTTTGTATTTGTGGACACAAATGCAGTGCTTCGTATGCCTTAATTAAGGACATACGAAGCACTGCATTTTTTATATATTCATTTCGTTAATCGATTTTACCGATGAATCGGTAGTAGATCTCTATCTCTTGGTCGCGGTATCCGTCCTCTGTTGTTGTGCCTTGGTGGATCACAATCTTTTCGATCAGCTCGTTGAGCAAAGGGGCTGTCAATTCCGTGACCTCGGTGTACTTTCGTATCAACGAGATCCAACGCTCGGCGTTTCGCTCGGTTTCGGCGTTTTCGGACAGTTTGGTTTTGAGCGCGGAGATCTTTTCTTCAAGATCCATTTGCTCGTCTTGATACTTGTGCAAAAGCATATCGTAATTACGCTCGGAAATTTTGCCCATCGCGTGATCCTCATATAGCTTTGCAAACATCGTATCAATTTCCTTTTGCCGCTTAAGAGATTTGTTAAGCTCTTTTTTGGCAATATCCGTCTCGCTTACCCGTTGCTTTTGACCGTTTTTCAAGAGATGGTCTAATAACTGTTTTTCATCCTTTTGCGCCAATGATACCCAATACTGAATTCTCACAAGAACCACATTACACAAGCTCTTATAATTGATAAGATGATTCGTACATCTTTCCTTGCCGTATTGAGCGTAGGTTGAACACTCAGACGCGCGATAAACGCTGTCCTTGTATTTCCTTTGCTTAATCCTCATCGAGCTCTCACAATCAGCACAACGGATCAATCCCGCAAAGATGTGTGTCGAGCCGCTTTTGCATGGGCGCTTTCTTTGATTTACGTGAGCTTGTACTTGCTCCCATACATCTAATGAGATCA
>JBGVFW010000449.1:0-2497 GCA_045121315.1 Eubacteriales bacterium | reverse complement strand
GCTAAGCCACGGATCGTGAATGGAAACTATCTTTCCGTCCTTGCTTGCCCAAAGGTCAAATTCTATCTCTTCAGCTCCGAGTGCGACAGCTGCGCCGAATGCGGGCATACTGTTTTCAGGAGCGATCGTATTGAAGCCTCTGTGCGCGCATATTCTGGGGTACGCCATGATCTTATCGTGGCGTACAATAGCGCTGCCGCTATTGCGGTATTTCCAAGGTCTGCGACCTATTTCGATGTAACTGTGATGTGTTGCGGGAGGGTTGCCGAATCCTGCGGCTTTGAGATAGCGTTTGTGCGGGTCAAATTCCGTTGTAGCAAATCCCACATCGTTTTTCATATTGAGCAAAACTTTGCCGTCGGGCGCAACGACCATACTGCAGCCGCCGACAGGGGAGGCTTCTCCCAAACTTACGGAAGAGCGAACAACATACGCATTGCAGTTGTATGCGCAGAATTTGGACATCATTTCAAGTGCGTCGTGCGTGTCGCTTCGCTGATATGCACAGGCTATTATAACATCTGGGTTATAGCGCGCAATATTCGCGAACGCTTCGTAGAAATAGAAATCATAGCATACGAGGAAACCATATCTCACGCCATCTATTTCGAGTATTGTCGGCTCGTTGTGTTCCCAAGTGTAATCTTTATCGAACTCGTAAACGTACATTTCGGATTCGATGAGGTGCTGTTTATAATAGCATCCTGCGTGGTTGCCGTTTTTGTCGAAGGCGACAGTTGTGTTGCGAAGTCCTGTTTCTGTGGGATAAATGCAGTTGACGAAAAGAGTAGCAGAGCAGCGTTTTGCTGTTTTGGCGGCTGTATCGAGAAGTCTTCTACTATATTTTTCATAGCTTATCTCCATCTCTTCCTTTGTTTTGGCAAGGCAGGGAACATTTGAATATTCGGGAAGAACGATAAGGTCCATGCTTTCGTCGCACTTTTCAAGGGCTTCGATCTCCCATTCAAAGAATTTGTCCGATTCGGAAAAATCAAGACAGTATGCGGGCTGAACAATGCAAGTTTTCATATTTATTTTCCTCCGTTAGATTTAAGAAAAAAGGCTTCAGGAGCGCTTTTTCAAATTAAATGTTCTGCTTTCGCCCAAGCCGTAGCGTGTGGCTTCGAGCGTATATTTTTTTGGGCTGAACGTGAATATATCCATGCTCGTTTCCGATGCGGAATACGGCTCTCTTTCATAGGTGACGCCGTTATCGCCAACGCCCATGCCGGAATTCTTTCTTCCCGCGAGCATACTCGTTATGGAAAGAAATCCCGCCTTGTCCACGCTTTGCGTGTCAACGTGGCAATGTCCTGCTATTCTCGCGGGGACGTTGTGCGGTTGCCCCTTGAAATCGGCTGAGAGTTCAAATTCGAAATCGGGCTCGGTGCTTGCAACGTGAACTTTCTTGCCGTCTGCAAAGCAGGAGATGATGGTGTCGAGAGCGTCCGCGTTATAGCACGGTTCCTCTTCGGAAAAGTGGCGCACGTGGTCAAAGGGCATATGCTCGATGAAGAAAACATTTTCGGGTGCGTCTGCAAGCGCCTCACCGCACAGCCACGAAAGCTGCTTACCCGTATAGCCGAAATTCCATTGCTGATTGTATCTTATAACGCCGTCATCGATGAAATAGGGCATATCGGAGCTGTCGAGGAACACAACACGGGTGCTTGCCGTAGGAATGTCGAAATAGCCGTAGAGAGCTTTATTTCCGCCACTGTGGAAGTTTTCGTGCTTTTCGCTCGGAGCGAAAAATATATCGTACTGCATCTCGTCGGGCACTTCAAAACCTGTGAGGCACTTATTCGTGCCTTCAATTCTGCCGTGAATGGAGTTGTCGTCGTGGTTGCCCTGAACGCAGAAAACGGGAACATCGCAGTTTTCAAGAAGAGCGGCAAGCTCCTTCATCATTTCGACGTGTTCTTCGGGGGAGGTGGGGTAGTTTCCCACGTTATCGCCGCCAAGGCAAAGAAAATCTATCTTTGCGCTTTTGTTGAGTTCGTTTACTGCGTGAACGATGTTCGAAACCGTCGTGCGCATTTCATCAACAAACTTGTAATGTAAATCTGTGATGAAAGCGAAACGAAGGTCGCTTTTTTCACGCTTGGGGAGCACGTTTTTTACGCGCTCTGTTTCATTTTTTGCGTAATCTGTAAATTCGAGTAATTCCATATCAATAATTATTTCGTGATAAATCTGTGGAATACTTTTTTGCCTTTTTTGATGATAACGCCGTCTTTGAGAGCATCAGCGTCGATAGTCTGGGAGAAAGAAGCGGCTTTTTCGTCACCTATGAATACGCCGCCCTGCATTACAAGGCGTTTTGCTTCGCTTCTGGAAGGAGCAAGTTTGCCGAGTGTGAGAAGGTCGAGAAGCGCAACCTTGCCATCAACTATAAGTTCAGTGGGAACTTCCGTTGTGGGCATATTTTCGGAAGCGCCGCCCGCGAAGATAGCGCGGGAAGCTTCCTTGGCTTTCGTTGCTTCTTCTTCGCCGT
>JBGVFW010000448.1:0-1840 GCA_045121315.1 Eubacteriales bacterium | reverse complement strand
TTCCATGTGGTGGCATTACAAAAAGCCGCGTCCCTATAAAGACGGCGGCTTCTATATCGCGGAAAAATACAATGTTCCCGTCGTTCCGCATTTTCTCACCTACCGCGACAGCGGCAAAAAGGACGCTGAGGGCATTCCCATTCCCTATTATACTCTCCATATCATGCCCCCAATTTACCCCAAAAAGGAATTTTCCAAGCAGGAAAATATTGCATATCTTCGCGAAAGCGCACATAAAGCCTGTTGCAAGGTCTACGAAAAAACTTACGGCGAAAAGCTCGTATACGACACAACGAATGAAAAGGACTAAACATCATGAACAAAATCTCAGTTATCGTGCCGTTTTTTAACGGAGCATCAACACTCGACAGATGCATCAAAAGTATTCTCAAGCAGACGTATAAAAATTTTGAGCTTTTGCTCATAAACGACGGCTCGCTCGACAATTCCGCGGAGGTGGCGGGCAAATATACCTACATCGATAAGCGCGTAAAGCTGTTTACAAAAGATCATGCCGGCGTTTCCGCCGCGCGCAACTTCGGTCTTGATATATCAACTGGCGACCTTATACAGTTTGTGGACGCGGACGATTTTATCGAGCCCGAAATGTTTGAAACGATGGTCGGCACGATGGAAAAGACAGGCGCCGACATCGTCGTTTGCAACCACGACCACCCCTGCATCATGAATTATCTGGGCAACGCTCTTCTCGACGTTACAAAAAAAGACGATCTGCTCACATATTATCAAAACACTTTTGCCGCGCATCTGCCGTGGAACAAGCTTTTCAAAAAAGAAGTTATCACGGATAAATTCAATGAAACCATCGGCTTTTGCGAAGACGGTATGTTTGGGCTTGCCAATATGAAAAACGCAAAAAAGATCGCGAGCGTCGATAAAGTGCTCTATCATTATTATGTTGCTCCCCCTTCCGACGACCCCAATGAGCTTTCCTGCATCAATAAAATGGCGAAAGCAGAAGATTTTTGGCAAACAAAAAACACTTTTTGGTATATGCGTGACGCTCTCGTTCCCATGAGTCTTGAAATTCTCAAAAAGCATTTTGACAAAAAAGACATCGAAGATTTTCTTTATATCAGAATTTTCGACTTCATGATTTGGGAAATAATCATTCTCGGTACTCTCGATGTTGACGAATACGGCTTGACGCGCGAAATGCAGAATATTTTTGCAGAAGAAGATTTTCACAAGAGCCTTCGTGCAAAAGAAAAATACGGAGTAAAATTCACGGATTACGAAAATGACGGCAGAAACGATAAAGTCGCAAAATTCGTATCCCTCAGCCTCAAAGCAATAAAAGATATCCGCGACGGCGGCAAAAATATCAGAACCTTCAATGTTGTCCTCGACCTCTTCACTGCTCTCTTTATCGAAGCGGAAGAAAAACTCAACACGGTAGATTTCGTGGCAAAATCCGCGCTTGACATTCGCACGCTTTCTACAGAAGAAGCAAAATACGCAAAAAATCTTCTTCATTAAAAATCAAGAAAAATCCTACAGTTCGCAATTATGAAGTGAACTGTAGGATTTTTTTGCATTTAATTAAGAGCTGTTTTAAGTACTTCAACGTTTTGTCGCATGAGATCGAGATATGTTACTCCCGCTTCAAAATCGTCTTTCGAAACGTTGTGGCAAGCGTTGAACTGCAGTTCCTGCGCACCGGTTGCTTCACAGATAGTGTCCGCTATTTTACCTGTGGAAAGTTCAAGGTGGAACACTACGGGAACTCCGTCTTCTTTCACTTTATTTATAAGGAAAGCGACGGTCGCGCCGCTGGGCTCAGTTTCGCTCGACCAACCGGGAAACGCGGCGTAATAAT
>JBGVFW010000447.1:0-1434 GCA_045121315.1 Eubacteriales bacterium | reverse complement strand
TGCGATAACTCCCTTCACAAGCCTGATTTCGGCGATTTTTATAGGATTTTTTGCGTCTCAATACACGCTTATTTCACTCGTCTTTTTGTTTTCTTACATTCTGTTTCCAATCGTTTATTCGCTCTTATCTTCGCTCCTTTTGGGCGATATAAAAATAGCGGCAAGAAAGTTTCGCTCCCGCGCCATGCCACATCTTGTTGGAACCTTTGCTTATTCTTTTTATAAAATATGCGCGCTCGCACACGAAGCATGGATATTTGCTGACGCTAGTGTGAGGACTCTTTACCGATTTTTCGTGAGTAAACGTAATTTTCTTAACTGGAAAACCGCAGCAGCAGCAGACTGGGAAAAGAACAATATAAAAAACTATCTTTCCAAGATGTGGTTTTCACTTCTATGCGGAGCGGTGGCATTATTGGCTCCTAGCTTGATTCTTAAATTGCTCGGTGTTTTGTGGTTTTCATTTCCTTTCCTTTCTCACTCACTTTCTCAAAAAAATGCAGACGGAAAGCGTATTTTCCCAAAACAACGCGATGAAATTTATGAATATGCCGCAAAGATGTGGGGCTTTTTCCAGGATTTTGTGAACGAGAGCACGAACTTCCTACCGCCCGATAACTACGAAGTTTCTCCTGCGGAGCGTGTGGCATACCGTACTTCACCCACGAATATTGGGCTTTACCTTGCTTCGCTTATCGGCGCGCGCGATCTTTCTCTTATAACCAGCACGGAGCTTGAAAAGCGCGCTCGCACTAGCGCCGCAACGATTTCTAAACTTGCAAAATGGAGAGGGCATCTTTTTAATTGGTACGACCTTAAAACGCTTGACGTTTTGGGGGATCCGTTCGTTTCAACAGTCGATTCCGGCAATTTTGTTTGTTCAGTAGCGGTTTTTTGCGAAGGATTGAAGGATTACGCATATGAATGTCCGAAGCTCCTTGACATATTGCGATTTTACGAAAGCCTTATAAAAAACACTGATTTTTCATCGCTCTATGGGGAGAGCTCACGTCTTTTTTACATCGGCTATGATGTAAAAAAAGAGCGTTACAGCGAATCTTTTTACGATACGTTTATGAGCGAGGCCCGCATGACAAGCTTTTTTGCTGTCGCCACGGGGCAAGTACCGCGCGAACACTTTTTTGCCACGGCACGTCCTATTATAACCTCGGGAGTATATACAGGAATCGCTTCGTGGAGCGGAACAACATTTGAATATTTCATGCCTGCTCTCTTTTTACCTACGGTACCTAACTCTCTTTGCGACGAAGCACTTCAGTTTGCATTCAGAACGGAGAAAAATCAAGCTGTGAAGCGAAATTTCGGCGGTAAGCGCCGATCCGTATTCGGTGTTTCGGAAAGCGGATATTGGCATTTCGATGCGGAAATGAATTATCAATATAAAGCGTTCGGACTTTCACGCCTTTCGCTCGA
>JBGVFW010000446.1:0-2356 GCA_045121315.1 Eubacteriales bacterium | reverse complement strand
GGTATGCGCCATAATTTCATAGAACACCTTGTCTTTGTTGTATGGCGCTATAGATGGACCTTGTCCTCTATCCCCTTTTGAATTGCTTAACTTAGCGAGATGAACGAGGGTATCGAGAGGTATGGAGCCGAGAATACTCGAATCTGCTTCTAAATTATTGTTTGATACAAGGTTATTTACCGCGTAGTCCAACTTAGCGTTGTGTTCTTTGTTTAATTCCGCAATAGGGCGATATGAGTACATATCGGGTAATATTGAATATCGGATCATTTGAATGCCTTGTCCGCCATCCATTTCTTTTTTAAATTGCTCCTCAGATATCAGCATAGAATATTGTCCGTTGGCGTTTTGTCCAATAGCGTTAAGAGCAAAACGCGGATGACATACAACTGTATGCGCAACGCTTTCCACGTCATTATCATCAACTACGCCAAATGCGACTTCGGTGATTTTAAAAACATCCATAATGGTTAGAAATTGAGACAAGTTTTTCATTGGATCGTGAGAATTCAATCTTCCAATTAAACAACTGTCATCAGAAAGAGTGCAACGCAGGATACGTGCGATTTTTTGTGCCGCTTCATATGTTTGACAGATGAAGCCCCTTGTCCCTTGTTCCATGTTAGCAAAAACAGGTGTACTGTTTCTTTTTTTAAAATCAGCCTGTGATTTTGAAAGTACGGTATATACCGAAGGGAGACTATCAAAGTAGCGAATAGCAGCTTCAGCATCTTCGCGAGTTGTTATTTTTGCTGGCATATCGTAGGGGAGCCATGTGGATACGCGAATCTTAATGTTTTGTTCGGGGTATCTTACTCCCAACATAAAATAATAGCGTTGTAAACCTTGCGGAGTGCGAGTGAAGACAAAGTTAAGATATTCCAAGTATTTTGATGTATCAAATAAATTGAAATTGAGAATGTCGGCACGAATAATGTTTAATTTTTCGCAGGCTTCGAAAATAAATGGTGCGGTTATTGGTTCGTATCCATCAGGGTGGATATTTACCATGGTTTCATACTTTTCGGATGTGAAATCGTCGATGTCGCGTTTGTTATAGGCACCTAAAACGGTTCCGGACTCTAAATCTGCATACAACCATTCCAAAGGACGATTAACGCATCCGGTTTGAGCTGTTTCAGGTAAATGAAAATAAACAAAAACGGCAATCTGTAATTTTCCGTCGATTCGGCGCAGCACCGGTAAAGAACATTCCGGTGTTGCGTTTTTATATCGAGCTTTTACATTTGCGACAATATCATCGTAAATATCTTGCATGGTTTTTTGCATATTAAGATTTCCCCTTTCTGAATTTTGATTAGCTTTCTCGTTTATAGTTAACAGTGTAATAATAATTCAACTGCTTAACATCTTTGAATTCTTGTTGTTCGATGATATTGCTCAAGGTTTTCATTATGTTTTCACCTGTAACAATATGTTCGAACGTTATATCAACAGTTGCAGGTATTCCGGACAGAACATGCCATAAACAACACGATAACATCGCTGTTGTAATATACGGGAAGAATTGTGCGTTGTCTATGCTATATTGGCAATGAAAACCATCTTTCAAGAAGCCGCTTGCTCTTTTATAAACACATTGATTCGCGACGTGCCATATACAGCAAAAGACCGTTGAGTAGAATTTATCGTTTTCGTAAAAATCACAGTCACAGTCTTCAAGATAGTAAGCTAATGGTTTACCATTAATTTTTACTTGATCCTTCATATTTAAAATCTCAGCTACGGCGGCATCTTGTGCTTTTTTCATAAAGTTTGATAATGCCGGAGAACCGTTTTTGCAGAGATGTTCCCAGTCTGCAAGAAAATCGTTATAATCCTTATCTGCATATTGCAATAATTCTTCATATCGTTTCTGTTTTTCTTCTTGTGTAATCATATTAAAAATCTCCTTTTTAATTAATAGTTTTTGCATTAGAAGTTATAATCACATACATCTCATCAAGATATCAAACCAACCCAACTAACCAAAGGGCTATATTGGCCCTTTGGTTAGCTATGTGTCTGCTTATGTAAAAATCATTTAACTAAACGACCTTTTTTATCGGCGATATCTATTGACACTTCAACCCCTGCGTTAAAATCAATAGAATCTTCTTCCATACCATCCGAAAACACTACGCCTTTTTCGGACATTCTTGATGTGATTTTAAACACATCTCCTTTTTGTATGAAACCCAAAACAATATTTGTTTGAGTGTTTTTGGATGGATATGGTTCTCTGACAGCAAAAGAAAGTTTTTCTTCTCCCCATTTTATTGGAATATAATTTTTTTGATTAACATAACCAAAAAAGTCAAACGCGGCATTGGCCTGAGCTATAATTGAACGATAC
>JBGVFW010000445.1:0-4229 GCA_045121315.1 Eubacteriales bacterium | reverse complement strand
TCCGACGGGGGGGCTGTATCTTTCAAACCATTCATCGATATATTGCAGTTTGCTTTCGTCCGTCGCTTGTGCTCTTGCTTTGCAGACTTCTTTCGGCGTGTCAATAAATATAAGTTTGTCTGCGCCTACCATGCTCTGCAAACGTTCTCTTTCACCCTGTAAAGGATAGCCGCCGATTATATACGCATTGTTCCATCTGCCGCGCCGTACTCTTACATTGTCTATTAAAGTATCTCTGACGGCGAACACGCTTGACTTAATGCTGTTGGGCTTTTCATTCCCTGTGCATCTGTCCGCGCGTATCGCCGCCCATATCTTTTCAATATCGATTATCAAATCATTGTTGCTTGCGTTCTCTCTAACAAAAGTACGCTTGCCGGCGCATGGTGCACCATATACGATGAAAACATTCTGCGTTTGTCTGCCGTTATATCCGAAACGTTCATGCACTTCGTTATGACATTTAAAATGCAATAGCTGTATATTGTCGGGATTTAAAGCTATCATTACATCATCGACATTATCGTCTGTCAATTCTGTTATATGATGCCCTATGCAGTCATACGCTTTTAGTATAGGCTTGCCGCATTTCTCGCATATAATATAACCGTCCGCGTTTGTTCTCTCTGATCTTAGGTTTGCTATAAACGTTTCCCATTTATGCGATTTATAAAACGCCTGTAACTTTGGTGTACTCATGTTACCAATTATTTTCCTCTAGTGCTTTCTTTTTCATTTCAAGTTCTTCACGCTTAAAATCATCTGCACGCGGGTCATTACTCCAATTATCTTTGTCGTAATTCTTCAAACACAAATTCAGTGCCGCCACGTCGGGCGCGGCGTATCTCTTGCGGCGTTCTTTCTTTGTAGTAACTAGCGTGTTGATCTCTTTGTCTAGTTCTTTTACTTCCGTTTCCTCATAATAGTGAAAACCCATAGCACGATTTACAAGCGCGCCGCGTAGTTCTACGACCAGTTTTTCACGACCATTTTTCAAAAGTTCCGAAAATTCTTGTACTTCCGCTTTATATTTGTTAAAGGTAGAGTATGCAACGCCAAGATTTGACGCGATTTGTTTTTCCGTTGCGCCGCTTTGCAACCACTTTGTTATATCGTCAAATCGGGGTTTTATGTAAGCATCATATGAATTTTTACGCCCTGTTTTCGCCACAATATCCACCACCCTTTCAAAAACGGAATTAACTGTATTTTCACCGTTGTTTTATCTCATATAATAAAGTTCTCTATCGGATTTGAACCGATATTCTCTGCGCCTATAACACAGCGTGTTAACCTTTTCCACCAAGAGAACTGCAAAAACGGAATTAACTGTTTTTTTAACTCTCGTTTTGTCAAAATATATTGCCGGCTGCCGAGTATTACGGCATTTAATCAGCTACTAACCTCTGAACCGAATTTATATATTTACTTATTTTTCAGCGGTCTTTTACCCTTGATATGCGCCGCAAGCTGTACCACATCAGTTATATTTATTTTACCGTCGCCGTTTACGTCGCCGCGCTGAAACTCTGTCATTGCCGGCTTGCTTTCGGTCTTTGGCTTTTCTGCTTCTTTCTTCTTTTCCTCGACCTTTGTAGGTTTTGGATATCCATTAAACCCGCCGTTCTTTATGATTGTTGGATAGTTCACATAACAATAGTCATGATCTATATTGCCGCTAGTGCCGTTAACTCTGAACGTGCTTGTATTCTGCCACATACCGACCGTGCCGCCGTAATTGCATTTACTTCCGTATTCTGCAACCCACAGCGTATACTTTTTCGCTGTGTTTGCGTTGATATACTGTTGTAAAGGTGATCGGCTGATATAAAGCCCTGCGAAATATCCCGCCTTTTCAAGCGCGCCGCAAAATATCTCTGTTATCTTGCTACAATATGCCGCGCCCCTGTTAAACTGTGTTTTTTCTTCAAGGTCGAAATACAACGGCATTTCAAAAGTTTTTCCCTTTATCGCTTGCATGAATACGTCTGCTTCTGTCTTTGCGTCCGCTTCACCTTGCGCGTTTGAAAGTCTTGTGTCCGTTCCCGCGTAACTGTACCAATACGCACCCACATTCAGCCCCGCCGCCTTTGCTCTTTTGTAGTTGCCCTCAAAAGTCGGGTCTTTCTGCGAAATATATTTACCATATCCCGCGCGGAGTATTACAAAGTTAATGCCCGCCGCCTTGACTTTGTTAAAATCAATATTATACCCTTGCCACTGGGAAAAGTCACACCCCTGTGTCACCATGTTTTACACCTCAAATCTCCATTTGTATCCGCCTGCGGTTGCTCTTATACCATTACAACACCTTGATATATCGCCGCCGCATATCTTTAATGCCTTTGCCGCTTTTGCTTGACTTTCCCAAACTTTAATAGCTTTGCCGTCAATAGTGCATTTAACTACTTGCTTTCGTGAATGATTAAGCGCATAAATCGAATGTAGTTGATTTTCTGACGTTGTCACCCATTCAAGATTATCAACTCGATTGTTTGTTTTATCTCCGTCTTTGTGGTTAACTTCACGTTTGTTTTGAGTGTTTGGGATAAAATTATCAGCAACAATTCTGTGAACTTTTTCGGTCTTTAGCTTTCCTAGTTTCTGCAATACAACGTATTTATAACCGCGCCTATCTGTATCTTGCTTCAATATTCTCGAATGTTTTACAGTGCCGTTTCTCGGTAAACTCATTATATCGCCGTAATTGCTTACTTTGTAAAAGCCCTCATATCCTTTGACATCTTTCCAAATTTCAGCGGTCATTAGATAAACCCGCTTTCTTGCATAGCTTTTCGCTTTTCCTCGATCGCCTTTGTGTCGTTTAGTGCTTCTGCTATCACGTTTGCGCTTATCTGCATAACGGTTTCGATTTCCTCGACGCTATGACCGTAAATGTGTGCTTTGATGATCTCGCTTTTGATTTCGTTGTTAATCTCTGTTATCATACTTTTTCACTCCCTCTTTTATTTTATCGCTGATTTGTTCGTGCTTTGTGCCGAAATAAAACGAAATTATCACGGTAAAGATCGTAATAAACTTATCTCCGCTTATATCTCCGATTATTGACAAATAACAAAACACTGCTGTTAATGCCAGTGTTACGATGCTTTTTACGGTAAATAACCCTTGTAATTTACTTTTCATTGTTCATTCCTCATGTCGCGCTTCAAGGTCTGTTATTCTGTGATTTGCTACTGATATTTTTTCCTCTAGTATCGGAATACGTTCCGCGAAATTGTTGTGGCGTTCCACGCGCTTTTCAAGTTGTTCAATGCGGTAACTTGTAAGCTTCAACCCGCTAAAACTTCCCGCGAACGTGCCAATTATTGACGTTATCGCAAGTAAAACATCATTGCTTATGTTCATGTTATTAAATCCCCAAATTATCTATGATCGCCATTTGTGTGAAAATTGCAAACGGGCGGCATTACACCGCCCATTCACAGAAATAAATAGAAGGAGGTCAACCGTGTAAATGGCTTAATCACGGAAAAGATTTCCATAGTTGGATTTGAACCAACGATCACGGGGTCAAAGCCCGTTGTCTTAACCGCTTGACTATATGGAATTATGTGTGTAAGCAAAAAGGCGGGTAATAAGATTATAAAAAATCCACTACCCGCCTTTCCACATCTTCAAGGAGTATCAAATGAATGTCAGAAACAATACACACAGCTTTTTGTTTACATACACAGTATATCACATATTCGCCCGTTTGTCAATACCCTTTATGCAATTTGTGCATATTGCTGTATTATGTATAGCTTTTTACTTCAATTTATACAAGTATTAACTTTCGTTTCGCTTTGCTTTGTTCTCTGCATCGGCTTATTATGTTTTATTTACTCTGTACGCTTTCAGATTTGCTTTGTGTGGCTTTCTAAACGATTTGTAGTAAAATTACACTCTGAATTTTAAAACGCTTTAAAAGTGCCTTATATTTCGTTGTGCGTTATTTCCATGCTGTACCCGCTTTTCTTCTGTCCTGCCCTATCATTTCAACGGGGTGTCCGATATCCCAAACCCTTGACATTATGCGAATAATACGCGGGTCTGTTGGGTTAATTGTTTCCTCGGTCGTCATATTGCTAGTAAATATCATCGGTTTCCTTGCATTGTAGCGGTCATTTATGATATTATACAAAACTTCGTACATATAGTCGCTTTTTCTCTCGCTTGCAAAATCATCAAGGATTAACAGATCATAGTCAAGCAGTTTCTTATAT
>JBGVFW010000444.1:0-1664 GCA_045121315.1 Eubacteriales bacterium | reverse complement strand
GGCGGCAAAATGTTCGTGCTCGGCAACGCGGGCTACCGTGCAGGCATACACATGAAAGCGTATAAAGAAAAGCAGCCCGTCCTCATCGTCGGCGGACGATGCGGCAGCTTCCTTGGCGAATATCAAGCGGGAGGGCTTATCATCGTCCTCGGTCTTAACAAGGACGGCAAGGACATCGTCAGCAATTACCCTTGCACGGGTATGCACGGCGGCAAAATGTTCCTGCGCTCCGATTGCCGCAAGGTTCGCTTCCCCGCCAACGTTTCCGCAAAAGAAGCAACAGCTGAAGATATAGCAGAGATCGAACCGCATATCGCGGAGTTCTGCGAAACGTTCGAACTTTCCAAGGAAGAGATACTTTCCTCACGCTTCACCTTAGTCACTCCGAACAGCAAAAATCCTTATAAACAAATGTACGCTTCAAATTAAAAAGGCAGGTATGATATGAGATATTCAAAAGAAGAGGTTATGCAATTTATCCGCGAGGAGGACGTGAAGTTTATCCGTCTTGCCTTCTGCGATGTTTTCGGAAAACAGAAAAATATTTCCATTATGACGGGCGAAATAAACCGTGCTTTTGAATACGGTATCGCCATCGACGCTTGGTCTATCTCCGGGTTTGACGGCGGCGTCAGATCTGACCTTTTCCTGCATCCTGACCCTTCCACACTCGTAATACTTCCATGGCGCCCGGAAACAGGAAGAGTTGTGCGTATGTTCTGCTCCGTCACCTATCCGGACGGCACACCATTCGAAGCGGACACGCGAAAACTTTTGCAGAACGCCATAGCGGACGCGAAAAACGCAGGATACGATTTTCGCCTCGGCTCCGAAATGGAATTTTACTTTTTCAAGAGCGACGAGCAGGGTGAACCGACGGACATTCCCTATGACCGCGCGGGTTATATGGATATCGCACCCGAGGATAAGGGCGAAAATATTCGCCGCGAAATATGCTTGACGCTTGAACAAATGGGTATATACCCTGAAAGCTCCCATCATGAAGAAGGTCCCGGGCAAAATGAGATAGACTTCCGCTATTCCGACGCGCTCACCGCAGCAGACAACGCCGTGACGTTTTCGAGCGTCGTCCGCACTATTGCCAACAGAAACGGCGTCTACGCGGACTTTTCCCCGAAACCCATCGATGGAAAGCCCGGAAACGGTATGCACATAAACTTTTCCGTCAAAGCAAAAAACGGCATCGACGTTTTGCCCCTTGCCATAGCAGGTTTGCTCAAAAATATCAAGGATATTACCCTCTTCCTCAACCCCACGAACGTATCATATAAGCGCCTTGGAAACAACAAAGCTCCGCGCTATATATCTTGGTCCGCGGAAAATCGTTCCCAGCTTGTGCGCATACCCGCCTCAGACGGAGAATTCAAGCGTGCGGAGCTTCGCTCCCCCGATCCCACAGCAAATCCGTATATCGCCCACACGCTTATTATATACGCGTGCCTCGACGGAATAAAAAATTCTCTCCCTTTGTCTGCCCCTGCGGACATAAACTTTTACACAGCGGGGCGCGAGATTCTCGAAAAATACGATTCTCTCCCAGATACTCTTGAAGAAGCAAAAAATATCGCCCAAAACAGCGAGTTTATCCGCGCGCACTTGCCGCAGACGATAATTGACTCTTATATTGGACGCTGAAGCAAGAG
>JBGVFW010000443.1:0-1741 GCA_045121315.1 Eubacteriales bacterium | reverse complement strand
CAGCGATTTCAAAATCTCTATTTCGGAATAATCTACGCCGTAGTTGATTTCCGTTGTCGTTCGTATCTTCTGAAAGATATCGATTGCGATAAGCACCGTATCAGGGTGATCCGCAACAAAGTTGCGAATCTGTTCCTCCAGACCGTTGCCAATCGTCAGACACCTGATAGAGAAATACACGTTAGGAGGTACTTCCTCCGTGACCGACAGCAGACGGTCTTGCAACCGCGTATTGGAGTCCTCCAAGCTAAGATAGAGGGTTGTCCCCTTCGTGGTCGGAAAGTTCCAGATGTTATCGCCTTTAGCGATCCTGACGCACCAGTCAAGCACCATCCACGATTTTCCGATCTTCATGGAGCCGTTCAGCATCGCAAGTCCCTGCGGAAGCAGGTCTTTGATAACATACTTGATAGGCGGCAAGTCCATCTCCGAAAGCGTTACGCCGTCAAGAGTTTGAAGTACCTTTGGCATGGTATCCAAATCCAAGCAATAATTTTCACACATGATTTTTACCTTCTTTCTGTTTTTGAGCTTTGGATTATCGTAATTGAATACTAAAGTGGGAGTAGTATTCATTTTTGCCGCAATCATAAATCACCACCTCCCTTCTCTGTGGTTTACGTTAATTATTCTTCTGATGTGGTTGTTTCGTTGAACCAATCTGCAATGGCTTGGAAAATCTGTTCAAAGTAAGCTTCTTCGTTCATATGCTTTTACCTCCATATTTAGTGGTGTCCTATCCGGCTACGGTTCCTGTGCGTGGTTTCGCACGTATTATCCTTCGCCGCTTATAGCCCGTTTCTCGCTCGCTCTTTCAAGGTCTTGGCGCGGTACTAAGTGTTCGCTCACTTCCGGTCATCGCATAACTACGGCTCCGGATATATCTCTCGCTCGGATAGGATTATTCAATTGTCTTGCCTTTAGCTATTGGCTTTTGATAATTATCATGCTATAATTTTAACGTATTTTCAGGCATAAATATATCAGCGATGAAACCCGCAATTTTTGCAAAGTTCCATCCCTGACAGCCAGATTGGATGCGGTTGTTTTGATTATTAAAAAAGGATTATACCTTGTCCCAGGGAAAAAGCAGAAATTCGGTTTGATTTATTGTGATGGTGAAAAATTCAAAAAGTTCTACTCGAACAGCTATGCCAAAGAGCTGATTTCGATTATCAGTACAGACAGCGACGCGATGCAGGTTGCGCTGAGTTACGTCAATCAGGAACCGGTTATCGAAAAGCGGTATTCTCCCACGAAAGCAGAACGGATTTATACACAAAATGTAAATGTTGCTACTATAGTTAAATGCATTAATACTTTTCTCGGCTTACTGCTCGAAATTGAACTCTCCAAAATAGAAAAGCCCTCTCCCGATGACAGGAGAGGGTACGAGAAAGCGATTGATTTGCAAAGAAGGATTTACCGTGATTTTGGCGTCGCATTTCAGAACGCAAAGGTATTGACAAATATTTACGCGGAACTTCCTTGTTCGCTTGAAGAAAAGCCAAAGCACATATTAGAGATAAACAAACAGCTATTAGACCACACTTTTCAGGAGACCTTCTACATCAACAAGAAAAAGCAGACGGAGTCTGGTTTGGGCTTGACGAAGTGCTACATCTTTGATTCCGCGGCGAATTATCTCCACTTTCTGATTTTGAAACTGATTCAGTTGAACCCGAACATTTGCCTGTGTCAGAACTGCGGAGAACTGTTCGTTGCCAAAACGAAAAAGAAA
>JBGVFW010000442.1:0-3050 GCA_045121315.1 Eubacteriales bacterium | reverse complement strand
ACGCCTATAAAAATAATCATCATTTCTTTTGCAGTTGGCACTGCTACAATCAATTTAAAAAAGAACAAGAACTTAAAAGACAAGAAAATTTAGCTTCTAAAAGAAAAAATAAAACAAACTCAAATTAAATTTTTATAATTTTAAATATCAAAATTTTCCGTCTTGATGTAAGCTTAACCCTTACTGTTTTATTGCGTATGCGTTATAATATAAGTGAGAAAATCATTCGTTTTTAACTCAACTTTTCGCAATTCATCTCCCTCCACTATAGGTGGGAGACACACGGGGATAGCTCGTTGATACTTACATCGATAGATGTATTGAGCGAGAAGCCCCCACATTTACAAGTGGTAGGCGTATGTCACATATATTAAATAAACAATATCAAAAACAAAAGGAGTATTTTTTATGAAATGTAATGTCCCTCAGCAACACGGCAGTCAAAAACCCAGTAAAATCGGTCTTATAAAAAACAAAAAAAAGATTCATAGAATCGGCGAACTCGGAATGTTGTTCGATAAATTAGAAGCTCAGTATAATCAAACTACCGATGAAAGCAAACGTTCAGAGCTCAAAGCCAAGATGGACGAGATCGCCAAGCAAATCGAAACAATGAGCAACGAAGTTAAAGCTGATTGCTACAAAAAGTCGGCAGAAAAAGCAACCAATAAAGAGGAAGCATCACCATCATTTGATGACGGCGAAAACGAAGTCATAAAAGCAGGATAATTTTTCATTTTTCCTTAAAAATTGATAAAATAAGATATATATCCACGAAAGAGGTTGATCAAAATGAAAAGAATTCTTTCGCAAGAGCAAAGAGAAGAAATAAAACGAAATTTCACCAGCAGGACCGGCGAGATTGAAGAGCTTGTTGCTAAATACGGTGTTTCCAGAAGTACCATTTGTCGTATTATAAAACCCGACGCTGCGGAGCTTACGCGCAGAACAAATCAAAAATATATGGCAGAAAAATATAATTTTCCGGATCGTTATGATTTTCGCATAACAATAAATCCTATCAAGGAGTCTGAAATTTACAATAAACTTGTGGAGCTTGAATCCACCGGATATATTGGCGCACGTCAACACTATATAAAACAACTCATTCAAGCTGATATCCAAGAGAAGAAAAAAGGAGATACATCTAAATAATATTGATAATAGGAGGTCCATCATGAACAGAATCTATTTCCCTTACCCGATCGAAGTTTTGCTTAAAGTTATATCCTGGATTACGGTTATTGCTATCGATTTAGTTGAATTCATTTTGGCTCCTTTTATGCATATTGGCTTTAAATGTTTTACTGTATTATCTTTTGCGGCAGCAATTTTTACAGGATATGCTCATTTTGCTTACGATCTGGTATTTAACCATACTTTAATATTGTTTGGAGTAATAATCGCAGGTTTACTTGCGTTTCTTGTTTTAATTCGAGTATTAAAGCTTATTCTTACTAAGGTTGTGCGTCCGCCTTTTGCAGATATCGTATTTGGATAATAGAAATCTTATGTTTTCCATTAGAATATGCCTTGTATTCCACTGTTTTCGTTGGATTATAGGGCATATTTTTAGTTATCAACCACAAAGTTCAATAGAGCCAAAAAGAATTAACATTATACCTTTAGCGTTATATAATTAAAAATAAATACACGCGAAAGAAGGTATGTTAATAATGGCTTTTGTTGATATTTTTAATACCGATAAGAAATACAATATTATTTATGCCGATCCTCCGTGGTCTTTCCGAACCTGGTCGGAAAAAGGTAAAGAAAAGAAATCTGCTGAAAATCACTATTCTTGTATGAGAAAGCAAGATATACAAAAGCTCCCCATTCAACAAATTGCTGCAGACAACTGTATTTTGCTTTTATGGGTAACGTTCCCTTGCTTAGAAGAAGGATTGGAATTGATTCCTAAATGGGGATTTACATATAAGACGTGTGGTTTTGTTTGGGTCAAACGCAATAAAAAATCAGATAGTTGGTTTTGGGGTCTTGGATATTGGACAAGAGCGAACACAGAAATATGTCTACTTGCGACAAAAGGGAAGCCAAAAAGAGCTTCTAAATCCGTACATCAGATATGCGATGCAAGAATAAGAGAACATAGTGCAAAACCGGATGAAATTCGCAACAGAATAGTAGAACTCTGTGGAGATTTACCTCGTATCGAATTGTTTGCACGCCGACACGCAGATGGTTGGGATTGCTGGGGAAATGAAGTGTAAATCTCATATGTATTTAATAAAGCTCAAATTTCTTTGTTTTATCTATATAAATCATCAAATTACATACTCCGTCCATAACAATTACATAAATTATATTTTTAGCACTCTCGATAAAAACGAGGGTGCTTTTTGACATTTTTCGCAACTTTTCGAGAATTAAAACAAATAAAGTTCCGTATACGTTACAATATAAATAAGGGCTTTGCGCAAAGCCTCCATTGAAAAGGAGGTTATTATATGCCCATTACACTTGGAAGCTTGTTTGATGGCTCCGGTGGTTTCCCATTGGCCGGCTCTCTTTGCGGTATTGTTCCCGTGTGGGCCTCTGAGGTAGAGCCGTATCCTATTGCTGTAACCAAAAGCCGTTTCCCAAATATGAAGCATTTGGGGGACATTAGTAAGATAAACGGTGCTGAAATCGAACCGGTTGATATTATTTCGTTTGGCAGCCCGTGTCAGGATCTAAGTGTTGCCGGCAAAAGAGCCGGCTTAAAGCATCAAGCTAAAGGAGATAGTGAAACAACAAGAAGTGGTTTGTTTATGGAAGCCATAAGAATCATTAAAGAGATGAGAGGTGCTACAAATGGAAAACAACCACAGTTCATCTTATTTGAAAACGTTCCCGGAATCTTCAGCAGCAACAAAGGGGAAGACTTCCGCATCGTACTCGAAGAATTTATACAGATCGCAGACCCGTCAGCCATTATGCCTGAAGTTCCAAAGGGTGGATGGCCCTATGCCGATAGCTATTGCGGAGACGGATGGAGCCTTGCTTGGCGAGTTTTTAATGCTCAATATTGGGGAGTCGCCCAAAGACGC
>JBGVFW010000441.1:0-4510 GCA_045121315.1 Eubacteriales bacterium | reverse complement strand
GCAGATTGCATCAGAAGTGTGCCGATATGCTTTTGAAGTGCCGTAGCATTGTTGGAATAGATCGCTTCTTGGATAGAAATTGCGGTTGCCTGCGGGACGATTTTGTGTAATTTTTGGAGAATTTCTTTATTATAAACGAATGCAATTTCCTTGTTGGGCAGGGCAACTTCGCACATGAAATCACCGCTGAAAGCAGGGTTGCACTTGATTACCTTCAAGTAGCCTGCAACGAGCAGGAAGCTATATACGGACGAAGGATTGCTCTTTACCTGCGGGTAAATAACGCCCGTGTCAATATAGGTCAAGAAGGATTCGCCCTGCATAAGAGCATTGAGCTTTTCGTAAATGGTTTCATCGGCTTCTCCGAGAATCTCACCAATAATCTCATTACTACCCGTAGATTGCCAATAAGCACGTGCCTGACTATCATTACCAAAGTAGTTAATAACCGACCAGGGATTAAAGATTTCGGTTTCGCCGAAGCGATAACCGTCATACCAAGTGCAGATTTCCTCATACTTTTCGGGCACACCGTAGTATGCAGCCATTTCCTTAACTTCGTCTGCTGTAAGACCAAAGTAAGCACTGTACTTTTTATCCAATATGGAGTTGATCTTCAAGTTGTTCAATCCGCTGAAAATGCTTTCCTTAGCAACGCGGAGAATACCGGTCAAAAATCCGTAAGAAAGATGCGGGTTATCCTTCAAGCCACCGGAGAAGAGATTGCGCATAAAGCCAATGACCTCGTCGTAGAAGCCTTTGACGTGTCCTTGCTGAATGGGGGTATCATACTCGTCAATGATGATAATGGGAGCGATACCGTGATATTCGTGAAGCGCTTGAGAAAGAGTTGCCAATGCACCGGAAAGCTCAACAGCAGAACAATCTCTTGCAACCAGGCTATTGATGCGCTTTTTTTCCGAGGCAGATAACTTCTCATTGCCGATAAGCTCCGGATGTCGCGACGTTTCCTTAGAAAACAAATCTTTGATGGCATCAAAAGTCTCTTCCCAAGTGTTGAATTTCACATCTTTGAAGCTCAAGAAGATGACGGGATACTTGCCTTGATATTCACGATATTTATTTCCACAAGCCCAAATCTTCTTGTCCTTGAAATAGACCGAGGTATCTTTGTCTGTCTTTTCAAAGAATGTACGGAGCATATCCATATTCAACGTTTTTCCGAAGCGGCGCGGGCGCGTGAAAAGAGAGACCATAGGACGCTCATCAAGAAAATCCTTGATCATCATGGTCTTATCAATATAGTAGTATTCTGTAGACGCCAAACGATAATCGGAAATGCCGATAGGGAGAGGAAGATCAGGCTGGCGAATGGTAGATATAGGCTTTATACGACCGTCTGCCGGCTTTGCAGTATCGATCGGAATCGCCCAACTACGTCCTTTCTTAACAGCTCCGCTGACTTTTCCTTCTCCGCAGAGCTTACTTACTTGTCTATCACTGATTCCCCAGAGACTTGCCGCCTCTTTCGTGCTCATCATTTTATGCATGGATATTCCTCCAAGTATAATTTTACGGATACATTATATCACATTATCGGAACAATGTCAAGAACATTATTCGGAACTATGTTCGGAACAATGTAAACATTTCTTGAATGCATTGTTCCGCAAGAAAATCAATGGTCCATTTTGACCCATTGATTTTGGGGTGGGTCTCCGCGACCCAGCCCACGTTACATTGACGATCAAGTTATCTTTTTGATAACTTGAAAGTAAAAGTAGGCTGCACATCTTGTGTCCAGAATAAAAAAGGGCATAACAGAAATGGTGCGGGTCGCTGCGACCCGCACCAAGACCAAGTGGCGAATTTCGCCACTTGAAGGTTCACTATGGTCTGGGCGCTGTGTGCCCAGAGCAAAGATGATGTGCATATTTCTTGTCTTCTTGCCGCAAACTAAAAAGAAACGGCTTTTGTGGGGGCAAGATGGATATTATCAAGGTCATATTGACGTCGCTATTGTCGGTGGCGGCGTTGTTTATCATCACGAAAATTATGGGACACAAGCAGGTGGCGCAGCTTGACTTTTTCGACTACGTTTCGGGTATTACCATCGGCTCCATTGGCGCAGAGCTTGCAACCGAACTCGAAGAACCGTACAAGCCGCTGACTGCACTTGCCATTTACGGGTTGGCATCGTTGGTATTGAATCTAATCGCCCATAAGTTACCGAAAACGCGCAAATATATCAACGGCTCGCCGACAATCTTAATGAACGATGGTAAGCTTTATCGCAAAAATCTAAAGCAAGCCAAGCTTGACTTATCCGAGTTTATGCTTCTTTGCCGCGAGCAGGGATATTTCGACCTTGACGAGATACAAACGGCAATCTTTGAGCACAACGGAAAGCTCTCTATCTTGCCCAAGGCGGCAAACCGCCCTGCCACACCCGATGATCTGAAGATCACGGCAAAAGCGACGCACATTGGTGTTGAGGTCATTATGGACGGGCGCGTGATGGGAGAAAATCTTTCCCGTATCGGACGAGACGTGAATTGGCTGATAAAACAGTTGAAAACGCAAGGACATAAGGACGCAAAGGAGATATTTCTCGGCATTTACCGTCCAGATGAGGACAAGCTGACACTCTATCCAAACGATTAAATTCGGCATATACTGATACCGAAACCATTTAAGGAGGTATCATTACTATGCGAAGACACAATTGCGGTGAGCACCCCGAGATCCGTGATTACGGATGCGAGCCGTTTATTTTTAATATCAATCACGCAACGAATATGAACGAGAATTTTCGCACGACTCTTTGGACAGGGCGGGATATGCAACTGACGCTGATGAGCATTCCCGTGTGCGGTGACATCGGCGTGGAAATGCATCAAGACGTTGACCAGTTTATCCGCGTGGAGAGCGGAAGAGCCACGGTCTATATGGGCAATTGCCGAAACGATCTGCGCGAGATTGGATGTGTGGACGGAAACTACGCCATTCTCATCCCCGCAGGCACGTGGCACAACATTGTCAACACGGGCAACTGCCCCTTGAAGCTCTATTCGCTCTATGCACCGCCTCAGCATCCCTTTGGCACAGTTCATCGTACAAAGGCTGATGCGGAACACGATGAACATTGAATACGAGAAAATCACTTGAGCTGACAAGCGCGGTAACGGCGCTTGCAAACGCTATTGCCTGCAATCTTACTATCGACGAGATTGCATTGATTGCAAGCATATTCGTCCAGCTTGGCGACACGCTTGCCACCATCGCGGCGCGGGAGAATCTGTGCGGAGATAAAAATAAATTTGAGGGCTGACGATTGATTTTCGTCAGCCCCTTGGTTATTCGGTTAATGCTTCAATGGCTATTTGCATACCGAGCTTAAACGCATACTCAAAGATGGCAGCCTCGCCGAGGCTCATATACTCGCTCCAGCAATCGTGGAACTTTTCGAATATCTCTTTCTGTTCATCGGTGAAGCTTTTCTCGAGGTCCTCGTGGTGCCGTGACATATAGCCGAGCAGTTCTTTCATTTCCTTGGAGTTGGTTTGGCTATCCTCTTGGGGGATAATGTTCCCGTGCCAAAGTTCTTGAATCATAGAGTTCATTTGTACACGACCTCCTTCAGCACGATTTCCTCGGCGCTTGCCTTGATGTTATTCATCATCTGCACCCAGCGCATCGGGTCGGAGGCTTTGAGGTCCTCGGTCACGCCCATACGTTCTGCCGTTTGCGCGATATGTAAGTCGATCTGTTCGTGCGCCTGCTCGTCAACGCGGTGGAGATGTTCATTCAAGCGGTTTTCGGTCAGCAGGGTGGTGTACATGCCTCTGCGGTGCTGCTTGATAAACGCAAAGTGCAATTTTCCGTACTTGCCGATCTCATAGCTTGTTTGTTCGCCAAGGTCAAGCAGGGGATAATATTGCTCGCCTCTGCGCTCGTATTCGATTCCGTTCTGTATCATTCTATCCTTCATCATGTTAGCCTCCTCTGTGAATCTTTCTGTAGATCTCGTGTATATCGTCAAGATGTGTCTGCGATTTGCGCATAATGCTGTTGTACTCTGCGGAGCAGAGAAACAAAAGCATGTCCTTCTTTTTCACCCAAATGCGAGAGTCAAGCATGATGCAATGGAGTTTATCTTCCACGCACCAGCGGCGGACCACCTTCCGGGGATATCCGGTCAATGCTTCGATGTCCGGCGGGTTCAGCATATCACGGCAATTCTCTAATCTCTTTTGATAATATTTTTTGAGTGTGGTGGATTTGAGGTCTTTTTCGGGCAGACAGTTGATGGAGAGTATCCGCTGTTCCACCATCATTTTCAGTGCTTCTTGCCGCTGCCGCTTTTCATCGTTGAGCGCCTTCGGGATGGCAAATTTGCAGGGCTGCCTTTGGTATTCTTTGAGCGCGTTCAGCAGATCTTGTTTCCTGATTGTATAGCAGTGTGTCTTCTTTTCGCTGATCTCACAAGGAATCAGACCGGCTCGTAGGTAGTATCTTGCGGTTCGTTTACTGATGTGGCAAACCACCC
>JBGVFW010000440.1:0-1697 GCA_045121315.1 Eubacteriales bacterium | reverse complement strand
CCTCTTTTTTGGGACTGATAAAGTCAAATTTGTTTATGGTTATAATATTCCGGCAAATGTTCACGGCTCTTCACGTGCGAAGTATTATTCTGAATAAACGTAGCTTTTTTTATAACGTCAGCCAAAGATGTCTTTGCTCCGGTCCCGTGATGTTTAAGACCGATTGAAGCAAACTGTTCGGGACATTCTCTTCTCATAATATCCACGGCTTTCTGTGAAAATCGTTCGACATCATTATCCCAATACCACCCGTCAAGATAATTAGATCCGGGCAATCTGGAATCCAAATTATCAAGCGAGTCATTAAACTTGCCTGATAAAAAATCTTTTAAATCGGCACGGTCAACACAAGCACGAATATCAAAACTTACGTTATAAGAAAGATAAAACATATTCCACACGTCTTTTTGCCCTCGGGACCCTTCAACACAAGCGCGAATATTATCAATAGTTTGTAAATCTTCGTGCCTCATATATTGCCGTGCCAACTCATCAAACGTGCTGACGAAATTATGCTCACACAAGCCGGTTCGCTTTTCAATTACAAAAATCAATTCATTCATAAACTTCCTCCATAGTGTTAACCTGTCGAGATACAGGGACATTATTTACTTGCCCACCGGCTGCTTTTTGGCTTTCTGCGCGCTCAATTTTTGATGATAAATCATTCGAGACACTTTCTTTTACGGGTTCTGAAATATCCTTTGCGAAGCCAAACAATTTATCAATTGCTTCCGCCTCGCGAGACGTATAAACCAAATTAACTGTTTCTCCTTTTAAAAACGCGGCGTGAGCAACCTCTTCCAACTCACCGGTTTCGGGAACAAAATATTCGTCCGCAGGAATTTTTTTATACAATATGTCCAATTTCTTATCTCTGGCGTATCGTTTTATTTCAACGTTGTTTTTAGGACCTATTTCAATTGAGATCTTATTGTGAAGTATGGCATCCCAATCACGCTCAATATCATATTCACGGAAGGAAAATTTAATATCTGTTCCTCTTAACGCCAATTTAAGTATCTTCTCGGCTGTAACTACCTTCTGCTTAGTATTTTCAAGCTCTTTGATAAAATCTTCATACATTTGAGGAGCAGCATCCTTTACGATTTTCTTTTGAAAAGACTGCTCTGAATGGATCTGCAGAAAATAAGCGTGTCTTAATCCGTAAACATAAGGAAAAGCTTTGTTATATAAAATTTTATCTATGTAATCTTTAGGATTACGTTCGCGCAGTTCGTTAACAGACATTTGATATTTATTGGCATACTTAATGGCGCTTTCCACAGAAAACCTTTCCATATCAAAATCAAGGTTTTTTGTTACCACGTCTCCGTAGATACCTATCTTACTCCATTGCACATTATTGAGTGTTCCTCGCCGGTCGTACTCAAAATTATTAACCGGTTGGATACCGAACGTATCAGCAATAGCCTCAAGTGCTTCTTGCCAAGACCACCCTTGATAAGAAGCAACCAACTTAATGCAATCACCGGTTTCATGAGTACCAAAATCATGATAGGTATCCACGCCATCAGCATTATTGGTATATAACTTGGTAGATGGAGTTCGTTCATCTTGGCGCAGTTTAATGAAATTAGCTCTGTTTACTCTAATACCAAAAGCATTACATACCTCTTTAATAGGTAAAGAGCGAACTTCTTCTTTATCAAAAAATCTTTTACTTTCACCCATAT
>JBGVFW010000439.1:0-3762 GCA_045121315.1 Eubacteriales bacterium | reverse complement strand
CGAAGTGTACGGTCATGCTCACGTTTAAGAACGCGGTCAACGGCGTCCCTGCCTTCTTCGTCAAGCTCCATATATTTTTGAAAATATTCATTTTTTATATAAGAGGGCTCAGTGTTTTTCTTTCTGCCCGTCATTTCGTCGATGGAAACGCCGAGCGCGTCCGAAAGAGCACAAAGTGTGGAAAATTTTGGGTCGGCGCTCGCACCAGAAAGGAGCTTATTGAGCGTGCCGATGGAGATGCCCGATTTTTCAGCGAGAGTGTCGTTTGTAAGGTTTTGTTCTTTTTTTATTTTTTTTATATTAAGGAGCCAATACATGCAAACCTCCGAGAATAATAAATTACCTTTTACGGTAAAATGATACCACAAAATTACCTGTTTGTAAAGCGATTTAACAAAAAAATTACCGAAAAGTGAAATTTTTGTCGAAAACCCTATTGACAATTACCTTGCAAGGTTGTATAATGGAGTCACAAATTACACCGAACGGTAAAACTTGGGAGGCAATTATGGAAAAATATTATAGCGAAAATATTTGCGGATATACGGTTCATTCATATTATATAGATTGCCCGAACTACGAGAAAAAGCCCACCCTTGCTCGTAAACACCTCGGTTTGCGCCGTTTCGCTTTCTTCGCGCTCGCACCCCTTGCTCTCGCGGCAGATGCTGTGGCCGCGCTTTTCAGGTGAGCGTGATGAGTATGAAGAAGGATTGGTCATTCCGCAGCGCGGGCGTACTTATACGTAACGGCAAAATTTTGGTTCAGCGCGAAAAGGGCGGAGAAGAATACGCACTACCTGGTGGACATATTGAAATGGGCGAAACCTCGCGTGAAGCGCTTGTGCGTGAATATGCAGAGGAAACAGGCGCGGATATTTCCTGCGGCAGGCTCCTTTGGATAGAGGAAAGCCTTTGGCGGCAGGATGGAAAGGATTCAAGCGCCATGAATTTTTATTATATAGTCGAGCTTTGCGGTGAAGATATCCCTGATACCGGCGAATTCGTGCCGCAGAAAGACAACGAAAGCGTGCTTTACGGGTGGATACCGATAGAAAACCTAGGAAAAGTCAAAATTTATCCTGAGTTTTTGAGCGGTGAGATAGAGCATTTGGAAAAATACCCGAAGCGCTTCGTGAGCAATTATTGCTAAATGGTTTTCTCCTGATAAATTTTACAGAAAGCAATATGCCGCTGTTTATACAACAGCGGCATATTGCTTTTTTAGATAAATTTAATTTTAACAGTTTAGACACCTCATCAGTCAGCTTGCGCTGACAGCTTCCCCTCGCGGGGAAGCCTAAGTACATTTCACTTGCTTGAGGGAACGCTGATGTAAGATTTATAGTACTTCCTATTTCTTTTTAACCGTGTTCGGTGTTTTCTTTTTTACGGAGAAGCCGAATTTACCGATGCGTTTTCCGAGCGCGTAATATTCGCCGTGTGCGTATGCGGCGAGGTGCGCGCGGTTGATGCAAAGTTTGCCCGTTTCGTCAAAGAGCTTGTCGTCAGCGTAGATAGCGACGATCTCTGCAATGAACATATCGTGAGAGCCGAGCGGAACGATATCTGTTACCTTGCACACAAGGGACATGGGACTTTCCGCGATAATGGGGCAGGAAACTTCCTCAACATATTCGGGCGTGAGCTTGGCTTCTTTGAATTTATCGACCTTAGCGCCTGTTTTCATGCCGCAAAGGTCTGTGGCGCGTGCGAGGTCGCCCGAAACGAGGTTTATGACAAATTCACGGTTTTTGCTGATGATACCGTGAGAAAAACGTTCCGGGCGAACGGAAACGTACGTTTTTGCGGGGTGGGAATTGATGATACCCGTCCACGCGATGGTGACGATATCCGTGCCCTCCTTTTCATTTCCGCAGGAAACCATGACTGCGGGGACGGGCGCAAGCAGAGTGCTCGGGGGCATTTTTCTTTTAGACATATTAAAAACCTTCTTTCAGTAAAAGATAAAAATTTTTTGATTGGACATAATCAACAATGTTTTTTGGGATATTTTGACGAAAACGCCGAAAATTCCGTTTCTAAGTTTGAGAATGTTGACTATGGGTAAATAAAATTATATAATGTATTATATAATGAAGCCGTATATTCGGATAATAGCGAGAGTTTTTCTCTCGCATATATTATATCACGTTTTTTTGGGCAAATAAAGTATTATTTCCAAAAACATTGTTACGAATGGCGGTTTTTTGAAAGGATAATTTTATGAACACAAAAAGAAAAAGTTTTATGGTGCGCGCACTTGCGGTGCTTATCACGGTTTTCCTTCTCGTGGCGCTCGTTTCCTCCATGTTCCCGCTTTTCGTAAGCGCGGCTGACGCGGACAGCGCGAACTATCTAACGTATCCCATCTCTGAAGACAGTATCAATTATGCGTATGACGGGTACAACCCCATACCGCTTCTTGTTATCCAGTTGTCTTTTGACGCGGACGGCGATGGCGTTGACGATAACCCCGACGGCAGCGGAGAGAGCGCGGTTAAAAATTCCGAATCCGAATGTTACGGCGAACAGTGGTGCCACACGACGGACGAGGATTGGGTAACTCGCCTTTTCGGTGAGGAAGGCAACACCTTGCGCACGTACTATTCTTATATGACATACGGCAATTTCTATTTTGCTCCCGCGGAAGAAACTTACGGTATTGAAAACGACGGTGTCATTCATGTTGTTATCAATAATAAACATCCCGATGTAATTACACAGGATGGTCAGTGGTTCCACTGCTTCAAACAGGCTATCGAGGCGGCTGACGAATACGTTGATTTCTCTAAATACGATGCAAATAAGAACGGCAGAATCGATAAATACGAGCTCGGTCTTTGCTTTATCATCGGCGGTTATGAAGACAGCAGCTCCGACGCCACGATGAAAGAAGTTTTCGGCTTCCACGCATACTACAAGAGCTACGTTGAAGCAAACTCCACAACGGTTGACAGCGTATTGGTAGGCAACAGCGGCTTCTTCTGCTGCGGCGCTATCTCCGGCGGAGCCGCGCTCAACTTCGGCGTATTTGCCCATGAGCTTGGCCACTACCTCGGCGCTCCCGACCTTTACGACTACGGCTCCAAATACGATAAAGCCGTTGCTTCTCTTTCCCTTATGGCAAGCGCGGCGCATGGCACAAACCCCGCTCACATCGACCCTTGGGACATGATGATGTTCGGCTTCTATGACGCGACGGTTGCGGCGAACGGCGAATATACTCTTTATTCCAAGGACAGCAACGAGGGTACGTACAATATCATAAAGATATGCACGCCCAACCCCGGCGAATATTACCTTATCGAAAACAGATGGTCTGTTGCCGCCGACACGAAGTTTGACGGAAACGTTCCTCATTTCGGCCTTGTTATCTATCACGTTGACGAAAACATTTATTATAAGACGGGCGATAAATGTAATACATACGACTCAAGCGACCCTCTTGACCCCACTATCATCGCTTATCACCCCAGCGGAACTAACATCGGCGCTCTTGCTCCCATAGCGTTCGGTGCGGGCAAAACTTGGACGGCAAGCTCCTACAAGTTTCCCGTAAGCAAAACTTGGTACACAAGTATGTCTGCGGACGAATCGGCTCTTTTGCAGAACCTCAAGGTTGAGATCATTTCCGAGCTCGGCACAGAGATAAAGATCCGCGTTTCCGGTTTGGACTATACCCCATCCATGGAATGGACTGCGTCGTCTTTCAACGAAACGACGGAATCTTTCACCGTAAGCGGTAAGATAAACACGCTTG
>JBGVFW010000438.1:0-4392 GCA_045121315.1 Eubacteriales bacterium | reverse complement strand
TTGATTCAGCATAAAGATAATCCCGTGAACTGGTATCCTTGGGGAAACGAGGCATTTGAACGCGCAAAAAATGAGGATAAGCCTATCTTTTTAAGCATCGGATACAGCGCGTGCCATTGGTGTCACGTGCTCGCTCACGAGAGCTTTGAAGATGAAGAAATAGCCGAGCTGCTCAATCAATATTTTATATCCATCAAGGTGGACAAGGAGGAACGTCCCGACATTGACAGTGTCTATATGGTGGTCTGTCAAGCCTTTACGGGAAGCGGCGGATGGCCAACCAGTATTTTTATGACTGCAGATCAGAAGCCTTTTTTTGCGGGAACTTATTTCCCCAAAACTTCTCGCGGCGGTATGATTGGGCTTAGGGAGCTGCTGCTCGCCATACACGAAAAATGGATATCCGATCGCAATATATTACTGCGAGATGCAGAGAAAATTATTAAGCATCTGAATAGTTCGAAAATAGCGTCAGACATTTCGGATATTGACGCAACTCATTTAGCAGTGTCGCAATACGAGCGCATTTATGATGAAAAATATGGCGGATTCGGACTCGCGCCAAAGTTCCCAACGCCGCATAATCTGCTGTTTTTGCTTGATTATTACGAGCGTTACAAAACACCCTCTTGTTTGCTTATGGCGGAGAACACACTTATGCAGATGTACCGCGGAGGAATGTTCGATCACATCGGATTTGGGTTTTGCCGATACTCCACCGATAAAAGATTCCTCGTCCCGCATTTTGAGAAAATGCTGTATGACAACGCGCTTTTAATCCTCGCCTATTGCAAAGCGTATGCGGTGACAAAAAAGGAGATATATCTTGAAATCGCAGAAAAGACAGCGCGCTATATTATTCGTGAGATGACCTCACCCGAGGGCGGTTTTTACAGCTCCCAGGATGCCGATAGCGAAGGAGAGGAAGGTAAATATTATCTGTTCAAACCAAGCGAGCTCACAAAGGTTCTTGGTGAGGAGGACGGAGTGCGCTTCAACCGTCATTATGATATTACGGATACGGGCAACTTTGAAGGAAAGAATATCCCCAATTTGCTCAAAAGCGATCCTTTGGATCATACCTTTGAAACTTTTTTGACTACAATAAATGAGTACCGTAAAAAGCGAACCTCTCTCTACCGTGACGAGAAGATCCTAACATCGTGGAATAGTCTGATGATTACTGCTATGTGTGAACTGTATCGTGTAAGCAAGAAAAATATATATTTATCCGCCGCGCAAAACGCAGATAGCTTTATACAGAAAAATCTATGCGACGGCGACACGCTCCACGTAAGTTTCCATATGGGCAAACGAGGCGTGAGAGGATTTCTCGATGATTATGCCGCATATATTTTTGCCGAGTTATCATTGTATCGCGCCACATTGGAAAGCAATTATTTAAATTGCGCAAAATATTTGTGCGATAAGGTTATATCGGATTTTGGCGACAATACGGGTGGATTTTATCTGTACGGCAAAGATCACGAAGAGCTGATTCTACGTCCCAAAGAGACCTATGACGGTGCGATTCCAAGTGGAAATTCTCTGATGGCGTGTAACCTTGTGCGCCTGCTCTTGATAACCGATGAAGAAAGATACAAAACTGCGGCAGGGCGCCAGCTTGATTTTCTCGCGCAAAGCGCAGCACAGTATCCCACGAATCACGCTATGTTTTTAATAGCACTTTTGGAGCACGTCAAACCGCCAATGAAAGTAACGGCGGTAATCGATGAACGGACAGATAAAAGTAGCTTGCTTCTTGCATTGCCGCAGGATGCGATCATCATTTTGAGGAAGCCAACGAAGGACTATCCCCTCAAAAATGAAAAAACCACTTATTATGTGTGCAGAGGTCACAGTTGTCTGCCGCCAACCAATGATTTGCATGAATTTCTTTGAAATTATTAAAACTGAACGATGGAAAGGAGTGATGGGTATGGCAGAAAACAAGGATATGAAAAAAGATCAGGAGTCAAAAAAGAAAAAGACTCTGACCAAGTCGGGTGATATCAAGGGTAAGATAGAGGTTCCCGATACCCGCGAACGCAGAGACGGTCCGGGTGGAAATTAAAGCAAATAAAAACATTTTTTAAAGTAAAAAGTAGCCTCGGCAAGGAAACTCCCTGCCGAGGCTCTTTCATTACGCAAGGGCGGTTGCAACATCCGTTTGAAATTTATCATGAAAGATGCGCATTTGTACTCTTTTGCTTTTGAAAACTAATTATTGTTGCAATGAACGTATGTGGTGAGTAAAATAATTTTTGTAGTTGACGAAGTCAACTTTTTTCTGAAAATGCGGAAGTGATATGTCGAAAAGCTCGCTGTTCCAAATTACATAACGTTTGAGGATACCATCTCTGCCCAAGAAGTGATATACGTATCATCCATGGGCAAAAGCTTTTCTTCAAGTTCCGCGATTTCCGCGATATCGCCGTTTGAGTAGGAGAGGAGCCTTTCACGGCAGCTTTCAAGCCGGCGGGAAAGACCGCCGAGGCGCGCATCGTGAACCTCAAAGCCGTAAGTTTTATTTATCGTGTACCATTGGCTACGGAAAGCCTTGTAGAATTTTTCAAGAAGTATTATACATTCTGCGTAATCCGTTTCTGCCAAGGTACGAAGTCCCGCTTTATCACCTGTTTCGTAAAGCGCGCGCGTTTTTTTAGCGAGCAAAAGCTTTTTGCAAAGCACGTCGGAAAGAGCCGCCATAGTTTCATAGAGCACAGCATAATTTTTGCTGTTTTGCGCGTGCGCGTGCAGGCGTTGGGCATAGCCTTGCAAAAGCGACGTGCCACACTCCTTAAGGCTTGCGCTCATCGTGCCTAGAAACGGGTCGTCGTAAAGGTGAGTTTTGCAGTAGTTGCAGGCGCTGTGTTGGAAATAAGGAGATTCCACGTGAACGTCCTCTCCGAAAATATAGTTCGGCAGGTCCATATCTATAAAGTCATCGAATTTTTCGCCCGTGATATCAAGGAATTTTTCTTTCATTTCCTCGTTCGAAATGCCTTCTGCAAACGATACCGCGTGCATAAGCGAGGGAAGCACCGCTTCGTACGCACATTCTCCACCGTTGTCGCCCCAAAGCGTTAAGAATACGTTGCGGACGCCGTTTTTGAGGCAGGAAGCGAGTGCTATCTCGTTTCGCTTTATGCTGTAACGGTTATGCGGAGAGAATGTGTTCCAAGTCCACGTGCCGCCCGAAAACCAAAAGTTTTTGGAAAGTTTTGCAGTTGACTTTATCATGGCGTCATAACGCGCGGGATCGGTTGCGAAATAATCCCAATAAACCATTTCGCAGTCACGCGGAACTTTTTCGGTTATTTCGGGTGGAAAATTCCTTACCTCGTCGGAGCAGAACACTCCGGGTGACATATTGAAGAAAAGGTCGTTCGCCATCATCATATTTTCAAAGCCGTGCTTGCGCGCTATCTCGCATACGCGTTTAAGGTGCTTTAAAAGCAGTGCATAACGGTCGGAATACCCGTGTTTGTCGAGGTATTTTCCGAGTCCCACGTGGTGTGCTTCGTCCATGCCGATATGTACGCGGTGAGAGGTAAACGTTTTTGAAAGAGTGGAAAATATATTTTCGATAAGCTCGTATGTGCGAGGATCGTCGATAAGGAGAATATCGTCTATATCGAAAATTTTGTGACGGTACTCGCGCCAACGCGTGAGCGACCCCAAGTGTGCGAGCGTTTGTATGCAGGGAACAAGCTCTATTCCCACGGACGCGGCGTAGCGGTCAAGCTCGCGTAGCTCTTCCATGGAATAGCGCCCGCGTTTGTAGCCGAAATATGGTTCGTTTTCAACTTCATACGTTTCTTCTGTGTATAGCATAGCCATATTGTAGCCCATTTTGGATATAGCGTCAAAAAAGCGTTTAAGCCCGCCCAAGTTGGGTATTGCGTCACGCGAGCAATCTATCAGCACGCCGAAATAGTCGAAATTCTTCATTTTTTCCTCCGCGAAAATTGTTTTTATCAGTATATCACGAAAAATATTGCTTGTCAATTCGCACAAAAAAACGCCCCGTGGGGTGCGTTTTTTTTGCGTGCGAAATAAGACCGATGATATTACCATTTCCTTTTTGAAAGAAAAACGGCAATAAAACTCATCTTGAAAACTCTACTGTTATCGCCGTGGCAGCCGAAACGAGAGTATTCGGTGCCGGAATGAGTATGATCCACTTCGCGCCGGAGATATATTTTGGGTTTTCGTTTTCCGGAACATCGATGAACACGTTCACACCGTTCTCTGCGAACTGCGCGCCCGCAAGCTTCGGAACGACAAGCTGGTTTTCCGTTTCCATTATTACGCATACGAGCGAACTAGTTTCAAAGAAGTTTTCATTGAAATATTCCTTTTCTTTGACACTGAGCGTGTCCGGCGATG
>JBGVFW010000437.1:0-4164 GCA_045121315.1 Eubacteriales bacterium | reverse complement strand
GCTTTGAAGCAAAGCAAAGAAGAACGCATTTCAAAGGAAAAACAAGCGGCAAAGCGAAGAAAAAAACACAATACGATTGTGGCGTCGATCTTAATTCCTTGTGTGTTGGTCGTTTCTCTCGTGGCTTGGTTTTTTGCCACGAGAGCAGATCGTGCTTTGGCAAAAGCGGAACAACATGTTGAGCAGCATGGCGATTTGATGGCAGCAGTTCAAATTTTGGATGATTTGAATATGCCGGAAAAAACCGACTATGCACGTCACACATATTTGTCTTATATGGAAGATGAAATCCGCAGTGCAATAAACGATGAAAATTACAAACAGGCACTTGAGCTTGTAAGAAAATATACCGTATTGGATACTGCAGAGCAAAATATTGCCAAAATCCAGAATCGCTGCACACATAGTAATACAGAACTTGCTCGTGTATCTGCTACCTGTATCGCAGATGGATACGTAGATTGGAAATGCTCGGAATGTGAATTCGAGAGCCGTGAGATTTTAACATCTGCCGGACATGCTTATATTTCAAAAATCGTCCAAAATCCCACTTGTACAAGTACGGGAATTGAAGTCCAAACTTGTGAAATCTGTAACGATTCATTTGAAAAAACTGTGGAACAGCTTTCACATGATTTTCAGAAGCAGACTTTAAAGCAGGTGACCTGCACCGAAGATGGTCAAACGCAAGAAGTATGTTCGCTTTGTGGTGAAAAGCAAAAAATTGTTACAATCGATGCATTTGGACATGCCTATGCAAGTTCCGTGAAAGTTCCTGTCAGATGTACCACCGACGGCATCAATATAAAACAATGTAAAATATGTGGAGATTCTTATGAAGAAACTGTTGAAAAAGAGGGGCATGTATTCCTTAGAAAAACATGCACTGAACCTGAAACCTGCAAATACTGTGGTCTGACGAAAGGTGGAACTCCCACCGGACATAGTTGGAGAGCTTCAAATTATCCCGGATTTGGTAACACGGTTTATTGTAAAATATGCGATAGTTTCTTTGAGCCTATATTTAGTAAAATAGAACTTCCTGCCGGTAAAACACTATATAACAATTGGGTTGATTTATATGATTACGATTGGGACGGCTCTTATATCAAGATGTACTCTTCTGACATGACCTTTATAAGTTCTGATCAATACCGTATATCGATACGTATTTGGGTGCTTTGCTCAAGTGAGTTAAGCAGATGCGCGATTTATGACCAGTCCGGCAAGCTTGTCGGAACAGGAAGTGTTGACCAGTGTTCTCACCCCGAATTAGATAATTCGCAAATCGCAACAGATAGGTATTTGATTACATTTGACATTTCGTTTAATTTGGCATACAATTACGGAGATATTTCTCCATACAAAATCATATTCTATTAAGTGGTTTATATTGAACCAATGCTAATTTTAGTTTTAGTGCTGTAAACAATAGGTAAAAAACAGGAAGCCTAGCGCTTCCTGTTTTCTATTTCTCCAAAAGTCCAATATACTTATAAACGGTAGTTCTGCTCATTTCGCAAACTCTTGCCAGTTCCGAGAGATTCAAGCTGCCCGCTTTGTACGCGGGGTAATGCCGTAAGAATCCAGTAGGAATATCATCTGCCACCACTCGCGGTCTGCCGATCTTTGCGCCCTTGGCTTTGGCGTTTGCCATTCCCGAACGCACCCTTGCGCGAATCATAGCAAGCTCTAATTGACTGAATACCCCCGCCATTTGCAGAAAAGCTTCGCTCATGGGGTCAGTCTGTCCGTCGCGGCAATCAAGGGTAATACTGCCAATGATCACGAGCCGCAGCTTCTTTTCTCTGATACGGTCTATGATCTCACAAAGCTGTTTGGTGGAGCGGGCAAGTCGCGGAACTTCCAATGTGATGATGGTGTCTCCCGCTCTTGCGCTCGTCAGCATCGCTTGCTGTTGGCTTTTGATTTTGCTGTCTCCGTGTTCGTATTCGAGAAAGATTTCTTCTGCGCCCGCCGCTTTCAATTCCCGTACTTGGCGGTTTATATCTTGTTTGCTTTCGTTCGTGCTGCATCTTGCGTAGCCGTAGATCATAACTGCCCCCTTTCGGTGAGGATTTACCTCACCGTTTCTTTTTCTCCCAATACATCAAGCATCATTCTTGCGCCCAAGCGAAAAGCATCAATGAAATTATCTTCATCACAAAACGATTGCATTTCCATGAATAAGCTTTCATAGGCTTCAAAATGCGCTTTACCGCTTTCGGAAAGCTCTCCGATAAACAATTTATATTCCTCTTGCATTTTCGTTCTCAAACGCTTAAATTCTTCATTAGAACGGAAATGCTTTTCGTATGGCGAGATTTCACCCCGCCATAACGAATTAAGCACATACACCTTGGATTCCCCCTTACATACTAACGCTGAATCTGCGGCTTGCGGTCTGCTTGGTGTATGCCTTGTAGATTTCGGGCATAACCTTTTTGAAAGCGGTTGCATCAAAACGATTGGAGAGAACCGAAGTCCAACGGATGATGTACTGTCCCGCAATCAGTTCTTCGGTGTCGCGCTCCATCATTTCTGTTTTGATGGTTTCGCGGATGGCATCGGCTTTTGCCTTTGCGGTTGCCGCCATTTCGTCATAAGTGTTCATTGCTTCAATCAAAGCTACCATTTCATTTCTGCTCATTGTCTTTTCTCCTTTTGGATTTGAATTTGATTTAGCAAGCGGTGGATGGCTATTTAAGTATCTATGCTCTCTTGGCAATCCCAATCTCCCTTATCCGTTTCCACTCTTGTCTTGCGTTCTTGGTTCGGCTCTCGCTTACTTCGTCCGCCTTGACTTGCCTTTGTTCTGTTTATATTATACACTAATTCGTGTATAATGTCAATAGGTTTTTGATAATTTATAAAAATATTTTTGATTTTTACAACTCTACATTGACATTATAAATTATTTCGTTTATAATTGGGGTGAGGTGATGAAAATGTCAATCATTGAAAAAATCAGAATTTTGCTTGTGAAGCGCGGGAATATTTCCGAAGCAGAACTTGCAAGAAGAATGGGAATCAGTCCCCAAAATCTGAATAATAAAATGAAGCGTGCGAATTTCACCGAAAAGGATTTGGCTGATATTGCCGCAGCATTGGATTGTACCCTGTCAATCAACTTCACTTTGAATGATACAGGTGAAACACTCTGAAAGCTCACCGTGTTCACCAAAAGGTACAATGAATTTAGTGAACAAAAACATGGCAAAAAGGGGCGGTTTTCGCCCTTTTTTGTTGCCCTTATTCATGCACAGGAAAGCAGTTGTTTTTCTGAACAGGGGGCGGTGGTATATGGGAAAAAATATTCTTTGATCTTTACTTTTGGCTTTTCGTGGTTCACTCGGCTACCAAATCATTTTTTGATTTGAAAAACGGTGTAAGCTGGATTTAGAAATAGCTTCTCTTTTTGCCGTGATACGAACCAAAAGGAAAGAGAACGAAAAAAGCGGGAATGATCTCCCGCTTTTCTCATAGTAAATCTTTCAGTATTTTTCGTGCATCTAATTGTTTTGTATCAAATTTGCGCCAATCATCTTCTTTTGGAATTTGTGTGTTAAGTACAGGGAAATATTTTCGTATGTATTCTCCCTCTTTCATTCCGATTTCTTCTATAATAGCATCACGATCATTTTCTTTGGCATAATATAGCACATCGAAGTTGATAGCGTGTCCTTTGCGCTGTGCTTCTGCCATGATGCGGTATTTGGCTTCACTTTGTTTCTTGATCTCTACATAATGCTATGCGACACGCTTTAGCATATTGTGGCTTTTTCCGATATAAACGATGGTATCATCTATTTTGATGCAATAAATTCCTGCGGATTCGTATTTGTCTCCATATCCTCTGTTCTATAACCAATGGTACATATTTTCTGCATGGCTCCCCATTAGAACACAAAGCCCCTTTCTTTTGGTTCTATATTATCTATTCCATTATCTGAATTCTATTTATTATATATTTCTATATTCTCTACCGCTTTTTCAGAAGCAAATTGCGGTTTTGGTTGAGCGGTAGCCGTTTCATGATGAGCGATACTCGCCATACTATTTTTTAATTGTTCGGTGGTACGCGTTTGTGGTAATTCATAAAAATCGTAACTGGCTTTTCCTCGTTGAACCAAATATCCCTTTGAGATCAATTTTCTGAATTGA
>JBGVFW010000436.1:0-5825 GCA_045121315.1 Eubacteriales bacterium | reverse complement strand
AGTTTTACGGACCCCGTGTCTTTCCTCACGCCGATCAACATTATCAGCGAGATCGCCACGCCGTTTTCCATGGCTTTCCGTCATTACGGAAATATCCTTTCCGGTACGGTAACTTTCTCTTCGAGGAATAGAGGGCGAGCTTGCTGTAATGGCGGGTCATATACCATTTATTACGGTTGTGAAGCCGTGCGATTACCGCATCGAACTTTGTGACGCAGAAGAAAAAACAGGGCATACCGACGGTGGAATATTGACCGTTTCAAATGAAGATGTAACGTTTCTTTCTGGAAGGATGGAGATAGAAACAAAAATGACGCCTTAAAAGCGTCATTTTTAATGCTTAAATTGTTGATTTTTAACAATAAATTCTTTTACTGTTGACTTTTTCTGGGCTATTTGGTATAATAAAAATGAAAAGAAAGACGAGAAGGAGTTGAGTCCCATGGGAAGCTATATTTTTCTTCGTATTGCAGACACAACGTTACTTACATAAGGGCAAAATTATCAGACTTATACCACATACACGATAAAACATAACAGACACGCATTGTGGAGGTGCAGATGTTAATAATTGGCCTTGGCCTTTCATTCTTGCTCCGAAAGGTATTCGGAGCGGAATCCAAATAATTGTGTTAAAAAATTCCTAAAACAGGTTTGCTTGTTTTCGGAATTTTTCATTTGTGTTGTATCAAATTAAAAATAAGATGATGCAAAATATGTTTTGTCAGCCTAAAACTGACTCCTGCTATATAATTTGACAAAATTAACGCATTATGCTATACTTTACTCAAAGATAATTTTAACGTGAATATCGTGGATATTATCTATTTGATTATAAACAAAAACGCATATAAAAATGGCAGTTGTTAAAAAATAAAATTTATTAAGGAGAGAAAGCATGACAGAACGCGAAAAAATGTTTGCAGGCTTGATCTACGATCCCTTTTCCGAGGGAATGCCGGAGGAGCGCACGAAAGCGCACAGACTTTGCAAGCTGTATAACGACACGTTTGACACGGAAACAGAAAAGAGAAAGGAAATTCTCGATGAACTACTCCCGAAACGCGGAGAAAACGTTTATATCCAAGGTCCCATTTATTTTGATTTCGGAACGAATATAACGATTGGCAAGGACAGCTTTGCAAACTTCAACTTTACCGTGCTCGACGAAGGCAAGGTAAATATAGGAGAGTCTGTGTTTATCGGACCAAACGTTTCTATGATGACGGCGATGCATCCGCTTTGCTATCAAGACAGAAACTCCTTTTTCAATGAAAAAACAGGGTGCGTTACTAATTTGGAATATACAGGCGCGATAACTGTCGGAGATAACTGTTGGATAGCCGCGAACGTAACTATCTGTGGCGGCGTGACGATAGGTGAAGGGAGCGTTATAGGTGCGGGTTCTGTTGTTACGAAGGATATCCCTGCGAATAGCCTTGCCGTGGGCAATCCTTGCCGTGTTATTCGCCAAATTACGGAAGCGGACAGGCTGAGTAATACCCCGGAACTTTTTGAAAAATGAATATATTTACAATAATTTTGACGGCGTTACGCAAGTATCGCCGTATTTTTTATAATATAGGAAATTACATTGAAACAGATTAAACCTTCTTTCGCCAGCTTATGCTGCCACCTTCCTCAAAAGGGAAGGCGGCACGACTTTTATCTTGACGTGTGAGTTGGAGTTAGATTTTTTGCATTTTTTATTTTTATGAAAAATATTGAATTTATTTGCGCGTTGTGATATTCTGTATACTATATTTTGATTATTTTAACAGATAAAAAATATAAAAATACTTGACACACGGCATATATCTTTGGTATACTTATACAAGTTAGTCTTGGCTAACCAAAAAAATAAAGCCGAGAGGCTTATTTTATATAACAAAATAAAAGGAGACTTTTTTATGAAAAAGATTTTATCTTTAGTTCTTGTCGCATTCATGCTTTTTGCTTGCTTTGCGCTCACATCATGTAATGACGATCAAGTATCCGTTAAGACCGAACACACATATGTTGCGGCTTATTCAAAGACTGTAACTATGGGTGAAACGGAAATTACAATGGAAGGAAGAGTTCTTATCAACCTTACAAATGACGGAAAGGCTGAAATTTATGTGGGACTTAATTCCATGGGCGGCTACTCTACGGCGAAGTACGACGGTACATGGTCTATGGCGACGAACGAAGAATTTGACGACGTTCTCACTGTGGAATATAACTATTCCGAAACGGAAAGCGCGAAGATTGACGCTGTTACTGTTATCGACAGCACTTTCGAGGCTCCCATGTACATGGTCGCTTCCATGTCATCAGACGATCTTACGTTCTATGAACTCGATCCTGTAACCATGGGCAACGGTGATGGCTACGTTGGTGTTTTGAAAAAAACAACTGGCGGTATGGGCGATATGCTTTATACATACTACCTTGAAATGAACGAGGATGGCACATTTACCACATCTATCTTTCAGCGTGCCGTTGTTATGAACATTAAAGGCACCCAAAGCGGCACATATACCAAGGACGGAGAAAATATTTCCTTCACTTATGACGTAAGCGACGGTGAAGGCGGTATTGCAACGGAAGATTTCGTTTCCACAGGCACGGTAGTTTCAGAGAACCTTATCTCTGTTGGATTTAACATTGGTCAGACGTCTATGGCATCTTCCAACGCGAATTTCTACAAAGTAAAATAATTTTAATTTAAGGAGAATCTATATCATGGATAGAGCAAGAAACGAAAAGGCGAACTCAACAGATTTTTCAACTGGGCTTACAGAACCAGAGGCAATACTGTTAAAGCACTTTCGGAGGGCGTTCAGATGACACCCGAAAAAATGTTTTTGAGTTTTACATCTCACGACCCTGTATTTATCAGCAACGGTCCCGAAGGGCTTAACGGTTCTGTTAAGGGCATAGGTTTCATTCCTAAGGAAGAATATCTTGAAGCAGCTCTTGCGGATTATATCGAACACATCAAAACATACGATCCCGAGGACAAAACATACAGCGACCGCGGTCTTAAACTTCTTATGAAGTGGCTTTATTCCGAAGAGGCTGAAAAGAACATCGATTTCGAACACATTTACAGCGTTGAAATGGCGTTCAAACACAGTTATGCAAACTACAAGGCAGATCCCACGGCAACTCTTGTTTTCTATCAGCCCCCTGTTATCAGCTATGAAGTAAGAGGTAAAATGGAACTCATTGGCGAACATCATGAGCTTGGCGCGGTTTCTCCTTTCGAACTTCCTTTGCTTCAGCAGTTTGTAAACGCACAGCACGACGTTTACCACCTTCCCAATGTTGAAAGATGGGTAACTCGTCCTGTATATAAATTCACGGTTGAAGAAATTTTTGACAATTCCGCAAATAAAATGGGATTTGGTACAAAGATACCTTTTTAATGAATTATGAAGAGAATTATTAGTTTAACATTATCGCTTCTGATGCTTTTTGCATCCGTGTTTGCTTTCGCGGGATGCGGCAGAGAAGTAAAACACGAGGGCGCGCTTCGTATCGGTACAACGGAGCTTCCCAAAAACTTGAACCCGTATTCTTCCACAGCGGCCTCCTCCACATTTTTTGTAGGTCTTTTCTACGATACGCTCTTGGGTTCCGATGAAACACCCGTAGGCTACATGGAAGAGGAAGGCTATATTTTCCCGGATGGTACGGAGTATATCCCAACTGATCCGAAGGAAAATCCTCTCGCTTTCACGGATAATCTTCTTTATGCGGAAGGCGCGCTCCCCAAAAAAGAGGGAAGCGTTTACGGCTATGAATATTTCACTCCCACGGAAGAGCAGTGGCAGGCGCAGTGCGAGCGCGAATCCATTATCTTCGGGGAGGATGAAAACGGCAACAAGATAAACGAAACGGAAGAGGAATTTCTTGCCCGTGCGGAAGAAACCGTTCCGCGCGACAACTGGATGCGCTTTCGTTTCAAAGTGGTTGAAGGATATTCCTGGAACGACGGAACTCCATTCACTGCGGAAGACATCAAATTTACCTTTGACTACATAGTTAAATACTCCGGCTCCCTTGCAAGCCAGGCTTATTTTCTTACGGATTATTATGAAAGTTATGCTGATGACGGGGATTTTGTATTTATCCTTTCCAGCAATAACTACACTTCCATGAAGTCTATTTGCAATTCCATAGTTATCCTGCCCAAGCACATTTGGCAGACGGTAAAGAGCCCTGCGAGCGAAAGAAATCTTGACCCCGTAGGAACAGGTCCTTATTACATTGCGGACGGCGACTATATCGAGGGAAGCACGATAACAGTAACGTTCCGCGATGATTATGCGGAATCTCTTGCGAAGGAAGAATTCGCCTATGACCCTATCGCGAATATTTCCGTTATCCTTATGAGCAACGAGGACGTTCTTATAAAGGCTCTTCAAGATGGAAATATTGACCTTATGCTCGATACCGTCGGCTCTTCCAAGGCTTACGCCGTTTCTTCCAGCGGCTCTTACAGCAACGTTAAGATATCTTCGGTTAAAAACGAGTTCGTAACAACGCTTCTTTTCAATGTCGGCGAATACGGCATTTTCAACGAAAAGAACCTTAACGGCTATTCTTGCGAGATAAGAAAAGCTATTTCACTCTGCATAGATCAAGATATCCTTATTACGGATGTTCTTCACGGAATGGGTGATAAGGTTGGCGATTGTCTTGTTCAGGATTACTACGCGCACGCGTATGTTGATGAAAACGGCAATTACGTTTACCATGAAACGAACGTGGACGCGGCAAACGCGCTTCTCGATACGACTTCCTATAAAATGGACGCAAACGGAAGCCGCGGGCTGACTTTTACGGTTTACACCAACAAGGGAAATGAAGTTGCGGTTATGGCGATCGCTTCTCAACTTAAAAAGATAGGTATTACGCTCGAATACGAGCAGGCAACGTCTACATACAGCGATGTTATCAAGCAGTACAACAACGCGGATTTTGATATCATCATCAACTCCGTAACGTTTGCTCCCGATAAGCTTCTTATGTTTGACGCAAGATACGGCGTATATTCCGGCGGCTCTCCTCGCGTATTCAACTATTCCGGCATCATAGATGAAACTCTTATCGGCATGATGGAGGTTATGGAGAAAACTGCGGACACGACGAAACAGTATGAGCTTTGCCGTGAGGTTCAGGCATATATTGCCGACCTTGCCATCGAGATTCCACTCTATTCCGAAAAGACGATCACTTTCTATTCCGAAAAGAACTTTAAAGGTTGGATAGAAACAGACGCCGCGTCTATCTGGAACTCCAACTCAATACGTTATTTAAAACCCACAACAGCGGAAAATTAAGGAGGATATATGAAAGGGTATTATTTTAAAAAAATACTTAGTTCACTTTTCGTCCTCTTTATAATCATCTCGCTCAACTTTTTCCTTCCTCGCCTTATTTTCTCGGACCCCGCGCAACCTTACTACGCGGGCGTTCCCGAGGACGCGATAGCTCTGCGAGAGCAGATACGCGAAGAATACGGATTTAACGATACGCTGATCGTGCAATACTTTAAATATTTGAAGCGCGTTTTCACACTTGACTTTGGTCAATCCTATTATTATAAGGATTCCGTTTGGTCGGTAATGTTCAGCCGCATTCCTTGGTCGCTTGTGCTCACGTTGACTTCGATGGTGCTCTCTGTTGCAATAGGAATTTTATTCGGGGCTGTAGCCGGAAGAAAAAGAGAACACGCGGCAGACAAAGTTTTGCTCGGCCTTTCGACCGTGTCTACGGCGATACCGTCATTTTGGCTTGCGCTTGTTTCGGTAATGATATTCGGCTTTGCGCTG
>JBGVFW010000435.1:0-2283 GCA_045121315.1 Eubacteriales bacterium | reverse complement strand
CTCGTATATTATATCGCTGGAAAGCTCATCTGCCGCTTCCCTGTTTTGAAGCCTAGATAATGAATAACCGAAAATATTTTTCATATTTTCCTCAATGAGCTTGTTTATTTTCTCGTGTTCCATTTTTTCCTCCGAAGGTATTGTTTTAAGCGCTTTCATACATATAGTCGCAAAAACGCACAAACGGTTAAGAGGTTTTTGAAAAATTTTTATCAACTAAAAAACTGCGCCATATATGCGCAGTTTTTTCTATTCTTCCCAATATCCGATAATACTGTTAACTCCGTAATACGCCGCCATATGATTGTTCGGCCAAGTGTCGTACGTTTCCGTATCCAAATATTTAAGTCCCGAAACGGCGCTGTATTTGGAATGCGTCACAAACATAGGAAGCTCCACGTCCACAATGCCCGCTTCGCGGCATTCTTCTATTATCTGCTCGTTTTCGCTTATCTTCACGTGCGTGCTGAAAACATCGTTCACGCCGATGCATAGATTGTACGAAAAAACGAGTAAAAGCGCCGCGACAGCGCATTTCAGCGGCAGATGCGCGCACGTTTCAAGCAGTTTTCTTGCAAGTGCGATATCTGACGCCACAAAAAGCACCACAGAAAACGCCGCACAGCGCGCAGGATAATACTCCGCAAAAATATGTACAAAGTTCGCGCAAAGCCCGCCGAGCGCCAAAACCGACGCCAACACAAGTGTTCTCTTTTCTTTCGCAAGATGATACACCGTAACAGCCATCACGACAAAAGTGAGAAGCAATATCCAATAGCTTTTAATCATTTCGAGCGCCGCAATAAAATTTACGCGGAGCGTGCCGAGCTTAAAATCAGAAAGCTTATTTTCAAATTCTGCAGGCGAGCTTATCATAAAAAGAAAACCTAGCAAACAAGCCGCTACGCCGAAAATATAGCATGGAGCTATCTTTCTGCCGCAGAATCGCGTGATAAGAAGCAGACACACCGCCATAAACAAAACGGTTATCGCCGTGCTTTCCGCAAACGCTCCCGCAAAAAAGGCAAGCACGCAGAATGATACCTTCGAGCCGATGCGTTCAATCTCCTTGCCTTGCAGGAAAAGCGTGGCGTAAGGATAGATAAATGCAAGCGCCGCCAATGCAGACCAAAGATAGTTGCACGCGCCGTCAAGCCAAAAATTAACCTGCCCAAACGCGGGCTCGTACACCCAAACCAACGAAAAAGCGCACAGCGCGATCAACCATTCGCGCTCTACGTCTTTTCCGCTCAAACGCAGTATGAGAATGATCTCAAGCACAAACACTGCTGTGTTGAGAATTTTGAATATCGGCAAAGGCAAAATCAGGAAAAGCTGAACAAGAAAATGTGCCACAACGCGCCCGTTCATAGTTTTTGCGTGAGCTGCCATTGAGGGGAATATCTGCCAAAAAGAAGTTATGCGTTCTTTCGTCGCAAAACTCGAAAGATAGCAAAAATCGTCTACACAAAGGTCGGTGAGAGCGTTGCAGAGAAGCGTAATAAGCGATATGATCGCCAAAACCGCAACAAACGCTTTTTGTGCACGTGAAAACCGCTTCTTTTCCAACTCTCTCACCCTTTCCGAAATTTTAAAGTATTTTTATTTGTTTTTGATATAGTCGTCGATAGCCGCTGCAGCATGTTTGCCGGCACCCATGGCGAGGATTACTGTTGCCGCGCCCGTTACGGCATCGCCGCCTGCATAGACGCCGTCTTTGGAAGTTTTTCCAACTTCATCGGCGACGATGCAACCGCGCTGGTTTACATCAAGTCCCTTTGTGGTGTTCTTGATGAGCGGATTGGGAGAAGTTCCAAGCGCCATGATAACGCTGTCAACTTCTAGCATAAACTCGGAGCCTACTTTTTCGATAGGTTTGCGTCTGCCGGAAGCGTCGGGCTCGCCGAGCTCCATTTCAACGCACTTCATCGCCGTAACGTTGCCGTTTTCGTCACCGATGATCTCTTTGGGGTTGCAGAGGAGCTTGAATATTATGCCCTCTTCTTCAGCGTGATGTATTTCTTCCGCACGCGCAGGGAGCTCTTCTCTACCGCGGCGATATACTATGTAAACTTCCGCTCCAAGGCGTTTAGCGCATCTCGCCGCATCCATGGCTACGTTACCGCCGCCAACTACGGCTACTGCTTTGGAGTTACGGATGGGTGTGTCGTATTCGGACAGGTATGCTTTCATCAGGTTGATTCTTGTCAGATATTCGTTGGCAGAGTAAACGCCGACCAGTGCTTCTCCGGGGATACCCATGAAGGAGGGCAGACCTGCACC
>JBGVFW010000434.1:0-8430 GCA_045121315.1 Eubacteriales bacterium | reverse complement strand
GAGAAACTTCGATCAAATTTTTCTTTGCATCTTCGATACCCTTGCGGATAGCTTCGGGATATTCAGATGCTTTTCCAAGACCGTAGCCAACGTGACCATTGCCGTCGCCTACAACCATGATTGCAGTCTGGCGTGCGATACGACCACCCTTTACGGTTTTGGAAACACGGTTTGTCGCAACAGTTCTTTCCTGAAGTTCGAGTGTTGCGGGATCAATAATTTTAGCCATGTTATTCCTCCTCCTCAGAATTTGAGGCCGCCTTCGCGGGCGCCGTCTGCAAGTTCTTTTACTCTACCTGTGTAAACGTAACCGCCGCGGTCGAATACAACTTCCGTGATGCCGGCTGCTGTAGCGCGTTCAGCGATGAGTTTACCGATAGTTCTTGCTGCTTCTTTGTTTCCACCATTTCCGGTAAATGTGCTTTCAAGGGTGGAAGCAGATACAAGAGTAATACCCTTTGTATCGTCGATTACCTGTGCGCGAATATGAGCAAGGGAACGATATACGCAAAGACGAGGTCTTGCGGCTGTTCCGGAGATTTTCGCACGAACTTTTTTGTGACGAGCCTGTCTGAGCTCGTTGACGTCTCTTCTAGATACCATGTTACTCCACTCCTTTCATTATTTACCGGTCTTACCGGCTTTGCGGCGAATGTGTTCGCCTGTGTATTTAACACCTTTGCCGAGGTACGGTTCAGGCGGTCTTTTTTCACGAATCTGAGCTGCGATAGCACCAACGAGCTGCTTGTCGTAGCCTTTTACGATGATTGTGGAAGAATCGGGTACTTCAAATGTGATCTTGTCATCTTCATTGAATGTGATGGGGTGAGAGTGACCGAGGTTAAGAACGAGAGATTTGCCGTTCTTAGTAGCCTTGTAACCAACACCAACAAGTTCAAGCTTCTTGGAGTAGCCTTCTGTAACACCAACAACCATGTTTTCGATAAGTGTACGTGTAAGACCGTGGAGAGATCTGTTAAGTTTATCGTCGTTGGGGCGTTCAACTTTGATTGTAGCGCCGTCAACTGTAACGATCATGTTTCTGTGAAGTTCACGTTCCAAAGTGCCTTTGGGGCCCTTAACTGTGATGATGTGTCCGTCGAGTTTAACTTCAACACCTGCGGGAACGGTAATTTCTTTTCTGCCTATTCTTGACATTTCCGTTTACCTCCCATTACCATACAAAGGCAAGGATTTCGCCGCCAACATTGAGGCTGCGAGCCTTTTTGCCGGTCATGATACCCTTGGATGTAGAAATAATAACTGTTCCAAGACCGTTCATTACGTTCGGAATATCTTCGCAGTTAGAGTAGATACGAAGACCCGGTTTGGAAATTCTACGGAGACCCTGGATCGTTTTTTCTTTGCCGCGGCCGTATTTAAGAGTAATTCTGATGATACCCTGTTTGCCGTCTTCGATGATCTGGTAGCCTTTGATGTATCCTTCTTCAACGAGGATATCAGCAATAGCTTTCTTTACGCCCGAAGCAGGAACATCAACTGTTTCGTGTTTTGCGTTGTTTGCGTTTCTGATACGCGTAAGCATATCTGCAATTACGTCTGAAATCTGCATTTGAAATTTTCTCCTTATTTTTATGCAAGTTTTTTAAAGTTTCGGGAAGTTCTATTCCCTTTCGCTTAATCCTTGCTGCCGAGCCGAGGCTCGGCGGCATATCGGTGGTTAAAACCTTTCGGTTTTCCTTCCGGTAAGATTGGAGCTTTTGTTTTTTATATGATTACCAGCTGGATTTCTTTACGCCGGGAATCTGACCTTTGTATGCGAGCTCGCGGAAGCAGATACGGCAGATGCCGAATTTGCGGAGGTAACCGTGGGGTCTACCGCAGATTTTGCATCTTGTGTATTCTCTTGTTGAATACTTTTGGGGTTTCTGCTGTTTGAGCTTCATTGCCATCTTTGCCATGATTCAATCTCCTCCGTCATCTAGCAAAGGGAGCGCCCATAAGTGTGAGGAGCTCTTTTGCTTCTTCGTCGTTAGGTGCTGTGGTTACGAACACGATGTCCATACCGCGAACCTTGTCAACTTTATCATAGTCGATTTCGGGGAATATGATCTGTTCTTTAAGGCCGAGAGAGTAGTTACCGCGGCCGTCAAAAGCGTTGGGGTTGATACCCTTGAAGTCACGTACGCGAGGGAGAGCGATGTTGAAGAGTCTATCCATAAACTCATACATCTTGTCACCGCGAAGTGTAACTTTAACGCCGATCTTCATACCCTTTCTGAGTTTGAAGTTTGCAACGGATTTCTTTGCAAACGTGGGAACGGGTTTCTGACCTGTTATTGCAGCGAGGTCAGCCATGATAGCGTCGATAGCTTTCGCGTTATCTTTAGCTTCGCCTGCGCCAACGTTGATAACGATCTTATCAAACTTGGGTATCTGCATCGGGCTCTTGTAATTGAATTTCTTCATCAATGCGGGAGCGACTTCCGACGTATAAAATTCTTTCAATCTTGCTGCCATTGTCTTTTACCTCCCCATTAGATTTCTGCGCCGCATTTTACACAAACGCGGACTTTTTTGCCGTTTTCTGTTTTGTATCCAGCGCGAACGCCTTTGCCACATTTGGGGCAAACGAGCTGCAGCTTGGATGTGTAGATAGCTCCGTCAACGTCAACGATGCCACCTGTTTCGCCCTGTCTTCTGGGTTTCATATGCTTTTTCTGCTTATTTACACCTTCGACAATGGCTTTGCCCTCTTCGGGAGATACCGCGATAACTTTACCTTTTTTGCCTTTATCGTCGCCGGAAATAACTATAACGGTATCATCTTTTTTAATATGAACTGTCTTCATTCCTGATTCCTCCATTAAAGTACTTCGGGAGCGAGAGAAAGGATTTTAAGGTAATCTTTCTCACGGAGCTCTCTTGCTACGGGTCCAAATATACGAGTGCCTCTCGGCGTTTTGTCATCTCTGATGATTACGGCTGCGTTTTCGTCAAACTTGAGGTAGGAGCCGTCTGCGCGGTGTACGCCCTTAACGGAACGAACAATAACCGCTTTAACAACTTCACCTTTTTTAACAGTACCGCCGGCTGCCGCCTTCTTAACGCAGGCAACAACTACATCTCCGATATTGGCATATCTTCTGCCGCTACCGCCGAGCACACGAATACACATAAGTTCTTTTGCGCCGGTATTATCGGCTACTTTCATAAGTGATTGCTGTTGTATCACTGTGCTTTCCTCCTAAACCATTCACACCGTGCGGACTTATTTTTGGCGTGTGCCGCACGTAATGAAATGAAATTATTTTGCTTTTTCGATAATTTCAACAAGTCTCCATCTCTTGTCTTTGGAAAGAGGTCTTGTTTCCATTATTTTTACTCTGTCGCCTACAGCGCACTCGTTGTTTTCATCATGCGCTTTGAATTTTGTTGTTCTTTTAAGAATTTTGCCGTATTTCGGGTGCTTAACGTTATCAACGACAGCAACTACGATTGTTTTGTCCATTTTATCGGAAACAACCGTTCCTACTCTGGTCTTTCTCAAATTTCTTGTAGCTTCCATGACTTTTCTCCTCTCTTACAGCTTATTCAGCGTTCTTCTCACGAAGAACAGTCATAACTCTTGCAATATCATGCTTAACTTCCGTGATCTTGTGGGGGTTTTCAAGCTGATTGATTGCATTCTGGAAGCGAAGGTTGAAAAGTTCGCCCTTGAGTTCTTTGAGCTTAGAGGTGAGTTCAGCGGAAGTCATTTTTCTGAGTTCTGTAGCTTTCACTGTATTATTCCTCCTCTGCGTCTTTTACTACGAATTTACATTTGATCGGGAGCTTGTGAGATGCAAGACGCATAGCTTCTTTAGCAACTTCAACGTCAACGCCGCCCATTTCAAACATAACTTTACCCGGTTTAACAACCGCTACCCAATATTCGGGAGAACCTTTACCGGAACCCATTCGAGTTTCAGCAGGCTTTTCTGTGATCGGTTTGTCGGGGAATACTTTGATCCAAACCTGACCGCCACGTTTGATGTAACGTGTCATTGCAATACGGGCAGCTTCGATCTGGTTACTTGTGATCCATGCGGGTTCTGTTGCTACAAGGCCGTACTGACCGTAAGTGATCGTGTTGCCTCTGTAAGCCTTACCCGTAAGTCTGCCGCGGTGAACGCGACGATATTTAACTCTTTTAGGCATTAACATATTATTTTCTGCCTCCTTCTTCTCTGGAACGTCTCTGACCCTGAGAATTGTGTCTGCGACGGTTGTTGTCGCGGTCACCTCTTCTGGAATCGCGAGGCTTTTCAGCCGGAGCGGAAGCGTTCAACTTCTTGTCGGCAAGAACCTCACCTTTGTAGATCCAAGTCTTAACGCCGATTTTGCCGTAAGTTGTATCAGCTTCTGCAAAACCGTAATCGATGTCGGCACGAATTGTCTGAAGCGGAATTGTGCCTTCATGATAATGTTCAGATCTTGCAATTTCCGCGCCGCCAAGACGACCGGAAAGAGTGATCTTGATACCTTTTGCGCCAAGGCGCATTGTTCTGCCGATAGCCTGTTTCATAGCACGGCGGAACGCAATTCTCTTTTCGAGCTGAGCTGCAACGCTTTCAGCAACGAGCTGAGCGTTGAGATCAGGAGTTTTAACCTCTTCTACGTTTACTGCAACTGCTTTGCCTGTCATTTTTTCGAGTTTAACGCGAAGCTTTTCAATTTCAACACCACCGCGACCGATAACCATACCGGGTTTTGCGCAATGAATGAGAACTTTGATTCCGGCGTTGTTACGTTCGATCTCGATCTTAGGAACACCGGCAAGCTTGAGGTTTTCTTTGAGATATTTTCTAATCTTGTAGTCGGAAACGAGCGTGTCGCCGAAAACTTCGTCTTTAGCGAACCATCTCGAGTCCCAATCTTTAATTACACCGACACGGAGACCGTGCGGATTAACTTTCTGACCCATCTTAATTAACCTCCTTCTTTAAGCTTCTTTTTCTTTGAGAACCATTGTTACATGGCTTGTTCTCTTAAGAATTCTATCTGCACTGCCTTTTGCTCTGGGCATGATTCTTTTAAGAGTCGGGCCGGGGCAAACGAAGCATTCACTCACATAAAGCTTGCTAACGTCCATGCCGAAGTTGTGTTCAGCGTTTGCGATAGCGCTCTTCAAGAGCTTTATGAGATACTCACTCGCAGATTTAGGAGTGTTTTTAAGAATTGACATTGCTGTTCCCGCATCCTTACCTCTAATGAGGTCAAGCACGATCTGTACTTTGCGCGGGGATATTCTGGCATATTTAAGATATGCTCTGGATTCCATTATAAATTGCCTCCCTTCGCTTTGGTGCGAGATTATTTACCGTTATTAGATGTTTTGGAACCGGCGTGACCTTTGAATGTTCTTGTGGGAGCAAACTCACCGAGTTTGTGACCAACCATGTCTTCAGTTACATATACCGGAACGTGTTTTCTGCCGTCGTGAACCGCAATCGTGTGACCAACGAATTCGGGGAATATTACGGAAGCACGGGACCAAGTTTTTACAACCTTCTTTTCGCCCTTTTCGTTCATTGCTTCCACTCTAGCAAAGAGTTTAGCTTCAACGAAAGGTCCTTTTTTAAGGCTTCTGCTCATTTTCTAATGCCTCCTTCTATTATTTACCGTTTCTGTGTCTTACGATGAACTTCTCAGTTCTGGACTTCTTGTTTCTTGTCTTGTAACCCAATGCAGGTTTACCCCAAGGAGTTACAGGATTGGGACGACCGATAGGAGAACGTCCTTCACCACCACCATGAGGGTGATCGCAGGGGTTCATTACAGAACCACGAACTGTAGGACGGATACCGCGGTGACGTGTCTTACCTGCTTTACCGATCTTAACATTTTCGTGGTCGATGTTGGAAACCTGACCAATTGTTGCGTGGCAGTCAAGACGAATAATTCTTACTTCACCGGAAGGAAGTCTTACCTGAGCCATTCCGTTTTCCTTAGCCATAAGCTGAGCAGCTGTACCAGCGCTTCTTACGAGCTGAGCGCCTTTACCGGGGTAAAGTTCGATGTTGTAGATGAAAGTACCTACGGGAATTGCGGAAATGGGAAGTGTGTTGCCGGGTTTGATATCGGCATGCTCGCCGCAGTAGATAACATCGTTATCTGTAAGGCCTACGGGAGCGATTGTGTATTTCTTCTCGCCTGCTTCGTTCTGAACGAGTGCGATGTAAGCTGTACGGTTGGGGTCGTATTCGATACCGATAACCGTTTCAGCGCCTTCGTTGAATGTACGAACGAAGTCGATCTTTCTATATTTCTGTTTGTTGCCGCCGCCATGGTGACGAACTGTGATTTTGCCGTAGCTGTTTCTGCCGGCATGTTTCTTCTTAGTTTCAATAAGACTCTTTTCGGGAGTGAACTTAGTGATTTCAGCGAAGTCCGGAACGGACATGTTACGTCTGGCGGGAGTAGTAGGTTTATACTTGATAGTAGCCATTAGTCTTACCCCTCCTCATCAAATCATGCCATCGAAGAATTCGATGGATTTAGAACCGGCCTTAAGAGTAACGATAGCCTTTTTCCAAGACTTTGTGTAGCCGGAATGTACGCCGAGTGTTTTCGGTTTTCTCTTCATATTGATCGTGTTAACGTCTGCAACCTGGACGCCGAATACTTCTTCAACCGCTGTTGCGATTTCGGATTTTGTAGCTTCGGGAAGAACTTCAAATGTGTATCTGAGGTTCTTTGTTGCTTCAAGGCTTGCTTCTGTGATAACAGGTCTCACAATTATATCATGTGCAAACTTCATCACGCATACACCTCCGTAATTTTCTGTGTAGCGGCTTTCTCGATTACGATTGTGTCGCAGTTGAGAATGTCGTATACGTTAAGAGTATTTGTGTAAGCTGTCTTAACACCGGGAATGTTCTGGCAGCTGCGGATTGCCATATCGTTCTTTTCAGCGAAAACAACGAGAGCTTTCTTGCCTGCATTAACTGCTTTGAGCATGTCCGCCATAACTCTTGTCTTGTATTCCGTTGCTGTGATTGCGTCGATAACTTTAAAGTTATCTGTTGCAACTTTATCGGAAAGTGCTCCAAGAAGAGCAAGTTTCTTAACTTTCTTGTTAAGGTCTGTGCGGTATGTTCTGGGTTTCGGACCGAGAGCGATACCACCGTGTGTCCACTGAGGAGAACGTGTAGAACCCTGTCTAGCACGACCTGTGCCTTTCTGTCTCCAAGGCTTCTTACCGCCACCGGAAACTTCGCTTCTTGTAAGTGTGGACTGTGTTCCCTGTCTCTGATTAAGAAGGTACGCTCTGACAGCAGCATGAAGAACATCGGAGCTTACTTTAACAGCAAAAACTGCATCGTTAAGTTCGAGTGTGCCAACTTCTGCGCCAGCCATATTCAAAACTTTTACATTAGCCATTGTCTATATCCTCCTTCTTAAGCTTTAACAGTGTTGCGGATGAACACTATACCGCCTTTAGCACCGGGAACGGCACCTTTAACAGCGATGAGATTCTTTTCTGCGTCTACGCGAACAACATCGAGATTGAGAACTGTAGATGTTTCGTTACCGTACTGACCTGCCATCTTCTTATTTTTGTAGATTCTGGAAGGTGTAGAGTTCGCGCCCATGGAACCTGCCTGACGGTGGATAGGACCTGTACCGTGCGTCATTCTGAGAATGTGACCGTTCCATCTTTTGATTGTACCTGTGTAACCGCGGCCCTTTGTGATACCTGTGATATCAACTCTGTCGCCGGATACGAATGTGTCGGCAGAAATAATGTCGCCAACGTTCATATTTTCAGCATCTTCGAGTCTGAACTCTTTAAGATGTCTTTTTGCCGCTACGCTGTTTTTAGCGAAGTGACCTTTAGTAGCTTTGTTAAGCTTCTTTTCAGCAATATCTTCAAAGCCGAGCTGTACGCTGCTGTAACCGTCTTTTTCAACAGTTTTTTTCTGAGCTACAACGCAAGGACCTGCTTCAATTACTGTAACCGGTATTACGTTTCCGTTATCATCGAAAATCTGTGTCATACCGATCTTCTTGCCTATGATACCTTTTTTCATTGTTGTTTCCTCCTGTATTAGTTATTGGTCGACCATCATTTGAGCGGGTCGACTTGACCAACCGCTGTGCTTATATAATATAAGGTAGGCTCTCTCACACTACTCTGCACAGTTGCGAAATCAAATATATAAATTAAAGTTTGATTTCAATTTCAACTCCGGCCGGAAGTTCAAGACTTGTGAGCGCTTCAACTGTCTTCTGAGAAGGTTTGATAACGTCGATAAGTCTCTTGTGAGTTCTCATTTCAAACTGTTCGCGGCTATCTTTGTATTTGTGAACAGCGCGAAGAATTGTGATTACTTCTCTGTCTGTGGGGAGCGGAACGGGACCGGATACAGTCGCGCCGTTTCTCTTCGCAGCGTCTACGATTTTTTCCGCAGCAGCTTCGATGAG
>JBGVFW010000433.1:0-2309 GCA_045121315.1 Eubacteriales bacterium | reverse complement strand
ACTGAAAAGCAAAGGGGCAAAATGACCCGTTGAAATCAAAGGCTCAAAACGAGCCTTTGATCAGTTGGCCAAAACAGCCAAGTGATCGAAATCCGGTCTGGTTGAAAACCAACCACACCACTTCGTGCCAAGATGGCGCGAAGCTATAAACTTTATCGCAGGTTGCGACGAGGTGGCACTCAAAAATGCCACCTCGTAATTTTTTCGAAAAACCTATTGACAAAATCCGACCTCTGTGTTATACTTTTGTAAAAGAAGTTCAAGTTCTTTTATGATCAATTGAATTTTGTGAGGCGTTTATGAAGCGGATGAATGAAGAAAAACTGAATCAAATGGCGGAGTTCATTCACCGCTACGTAAGAGAGAACAACGGCGAATCTCCCAAGTTCAAGGACATCCTTGAGTACATGGAGATGAGCAATTCCGTTGGCTACCGCTATCTGACAACCTTGCGCGATCGTGGCATTGTTAGTTATAATGGAAAAGATACGCTTTCCGTGAAGGGTCAGGAGAGGATGAAGACCGCGTTCCGCCGTCTTGCTATTGTTGGCTCTATTGTATGTGGCGCGCCCGAGGACAACCGACAGGAGATACAAGGCTACGTTGCCATTCCCGAGGAGTGGCTTGACGGCGATTGCTATCTGCTCCGCACGACGGGCGATTCGATGATCGACATCGGCATTGATGACGGCGATCTCGTCCTCATTAAGCGCGCTCAGGAGGCTTATGACGGGCAAGTGGTTGCCGTGCTCACTGATGAGGGCACGACGCTTAAACGCTTTATGAAGCGCGAAAATGGGCGCCCCTGGCTGCTTGCAGAGAACAAGAGCTATCCAAAGGAACGTCGCGAACTGAAGCCAAGCAAAATTGAGATACAAGGCATTGCCCTGAAGGTAATTAAGGATATCAAATAAAACGAAAGGTAAGGTATGCTATGAATAATTTGTTCTATGATCGAATGTTTAATCCTCAATACGTTAATCCGAATTATTATCACATGTTGCAACAGCAACAATACGAATGCAAGCAGCAAGAAGAAATTGCAAAAGTTCTCAAAGCATTTCATGATTTGTGTGAAGCTGCGGGCAAGTTAGATGCACAGCACCAGCAAATTGCTTTTCAAGCCTGCCTTGCACAGTTTGCCGCTGAGCAAAAGTGGCAATGACTTTCTTTTAAGCGAGGTGATTCTATTGCGCAAGACTACACAAAATAAGATACCGATAGCAAAGTGTGCGAACCCGGAATGTGGTTGTTCTATTCTCTATAGCAACAATCCGCGTGAAAAACGCAACGTAACCGTGCGCATGGCTGAGCCGAACTACACGGGTCCTACATTTATGTGTCCTCGATGCAAGAAGATGCTTGTAGTAATTGAGAAGCCAAAGGTTGCGACGGGCTATGTTGCCCTGCCCATCATTGCGGCTAACGCATAAAAGTACTTCTATAGAAGTATAAACAACATTTTAAAATCGAAAGTGAGCCATCCTCCCGGCTGTGAAATCGGGAGACAAGGGTGAGTATCAGATTTGTCACAGAGCCAAACTCTGTCTTATTCTGATGCTCACCTTTTTTATTTTGAAAACATTCGCCTTATGCGATGTTTTATATAAACACTGCGGACAAATTTCATTTGCGAAATCCGCAGTTCGCTGCTATAGACCTTGTCACACCACACGATGCGGTGAGAGAGGTGTGGGAGTATGTACGGAGTAGCGAACCGTGCACCTGCGAAACGATTACGCCTTTACATTACGTAATGAAAGGAGAATCGTTTATGAGTGAAAAAACGACCAGTTACGAACAGATGATGTTCGCGGATTATCCAGACATCGTCAGCATCTGTGATCTGCAAAAAATGCTGGGCATCGGGCGCAAAGCGGCTCTGGAACTTGCCAAGCATCCGCAGATCCACGGCGTAATCGTGGGAAACCGATTCAGGATTCCCAAAATCAACGTCATTCGCTATATGCTGTGTGACGCTGATGCATCGTAAATCTAAAAAAGAAAGGACGTGAGGAACAGAAAGGAATGATGTAAATGGATTATGGATTCTATAATCCCTATCTCCTAAACAAACTTGATACCATCGATGCCGAGGAGCTAATGGCAACGCCCTACGCTCCGAAAAACTTTATCGTGGCAGATATGCTCCCCGAGGGTCTGACCCTTCTTTGCGGTCCGTCCAAAATCGGCAAGTCGTGGTTTGTGCTTCAGCTTTGTCTTTGCGTGGCGCTTGGAAGGATGTTTCTTGGTCACAACATTATCCCCTCCGACGTGCTCTACTTGGCACTTGAGGATACCTTCGCACG
>JBGVFW010000432.1:0-1967 GCA_045121315.1 Eubacteriales bacterium | reverse complement strand
AATTTGATGCCATGTCAACTATCCTTTCCAAATACATTTTTAGTAAAAATATATTCAAATAGATTTTAAAATAATCTCGCCAAAATGTCAATTATATATGGAAAAATTTTTTCCTTTAAATGAATTTTTTTTGATTTTTTGTCGTACGATTAAGCACTTTAACGGGTAAAAAAGCGTTAAAATTAAATTTAATAATAATTTTATTGCTATTTTTGTTCAAACATTGTATTATATAAGATGTAGTGAAAACCATCAAAAACACCGTTCGGAGGACAAACCGTGGAAACAGCTAAAATCATAAGCTCCATAAAAACGAATATTCAAAAATCGATCGTCGGAAACGGCGACACCATAGACCTTTTGCTCATTTCCCTTTTCGCGGGAGGTCATGTTCTTTTGGAGGACGTACCCGGCACAGGCAAAACGATGCTCGTAAAGTCCCTTGCCGCCTCCGTAAACTGCAAATTCAAAAGAATCCAGTTCACGCCTGATCTTTTGCCGTCCGATATAACAGGCATAAACTTCTTCAACATGAAAAGATCCGAGTTTGAATTTATCCCCGGCCCCGTTTTCTCAAACATTTTGCTCGCAGACGAAATAAACCGCGCCACGCCTCGTACGCAGTCAGGCTTGCTCGAATGTATGGAGGAAAAGCAAGCTACGATTGACGGCATAACTCACAAGCTTGCTTCCCCGTTCATGGTGGTAGCAACACAGAATCCCGTAGAAAACATGGGCACATTCCCCTTACCCGAAGCACAGCTTGACCGTTTTTTGGTAAAGACGAGCCTCGGCTATCCTTCTCGCGAAGATTGCGTAGAGGTACTCGCGCGTTTCGGAAGTGAGAGCGGCGTTAAAACCTCTGCGCCCGTCGTATCTGCCGAAGATATCGCAGCTTGTTCAAAGGCGCTCTCAGATGTATTCGTTCACCGTGACTTGCTCGGATACATCTGTTCCATTACCGAAGCAACGAGATATACACCCGGCGTTATCCTCGGCGTAAGCCCCCGCGGTGCCATTGCTCTTCTCAAGGTAGCAAAAGGATTCGCGCTTCTTGCGGGCAGAAATTATCTGCTTCCCGACGACGTAAAAAAAGCCGCCGTTCCCGCACTTTCCCACCGCCTTGTGCTCGGCAACGCGGAACAGCTTAAAAAGAACGCCGCGGAAAATATCATTACCACTATAATCGCCAAAATTCCCGTTCCAACGGAACCCGCATTTGACGGTATATCTCAAAGCCATGCTTGAAAAACTTCTTTACATTCTAATATATGTTCTCAAGATCATTCCATTCGCCGTACTGCTCTACGGCCTTTACCGATTGTTGCTGTTTCTGCGCGCTTTGGCAGTTTCTAAGCTATCCTATAAGCGATATTTTTCCGAAATATCCGCGTTCACGGGCGGCACGGTCGAAATGATTGAGGAAATTTACAACCCAACACTGTTCCCTTTTTTCTTTCTTGATATTGAGGAATATATATATTACGGTTTGGGGATAGACGAGCACACAGGCGAGGGAAAAGGCTTGCGCCGTTTTGTCAGCCGCATAAACTTTCTTCTCCCATTCATGCAGATAAAACGCACGCATACGATCTCCTGCCTGCACCGCGGCGTTTACACGCTCGACACGGTGTCCATATTTGCAAATGGAGATATGATACCGTTCGATGCGCCGGCAACACTCACCGTTTACCCCGAACCCGTGAAAAGTGCGGACGCTATCCCGCCCGTATCGCTCTCTCTCGGAGAAACCGTAACGAGCCGCGCTCTCATTAGCGACCCCTTCTCCGTTTCGGGTATACGCGATTACAGATTTGGTGACACTATGCGTCAAATCAACTATAAAGCTACCGCGCGCTTTGCGTATTCCTCAAATCCGTTCAAAGTCAATAATTACGACTTTTCGCAAAACAATAATTTCGTCGTGTGTCTTAACTTCCATACGCTTTGGAAATCAGGCATAGACA
>JBGVFW010000431.1:0-3536 GCA_045121315.1 Eubacteriales bacterium | reverse complement strand
AAATAAACTTTGGTTCCGCGCAGGTCAGAGAGCCATCACTTTCGTGTTGGTCTGCTTCTCCTGGATATTCTTCCGTGCGAACAGCCTTTCGGATATCGGCGTTCTCCTCTCCAACCTTACACTAGGTTGGGGCGGTATAGGAGATGCGTTTACATCCATGGGACTCGGCGTGACGGCGGCGCTCGTCGCAATACTGAGCATTGTGATAATGTCACAGCTCGACGTTTTGACAGAGAGAAACGAAGCCACAAGCGCGATCTGCACAAAGACGAGCACGGTTTGGCTCGTTTGGGCGGTAGCGATCGCTTGGATAATGCTTCTTTCCGTGGGCGGCGCGAGCACATTTATCTATTTCCAATTCTAAGGGGGTGCGAAGATGAAAAAAGCTTGGATAAATTTTATTTGCATTCTCCTTTGCGTGCTGTTGCCCTTTGCGGCGGTAGTTTCCGCGGTTTTGCTCATTCCAGCACAGTTTGATAAAACCTTTTTGGGAGCGCTTTCTGCAAAAGTAGAAAGACTTTACTCGGTAGAAGAACCGAAGCTGATCGTCATCGGCGGCAGTAGCGTTCCATTCGGCGTGGACACAAAACTCCTTGAAGACCTTATCGGTATGCCGTGCGTAAACTTCGGTCTTTACGCAACTCTCGGCACGAAGGTCATGCTCGATCTTTCGCGTGACGCGATAGGCGAGGGCGATATTATAGTTATCGCGCCGGAAACGGACGCGCAGACATATTCGCTCTATTTCAATGCGGAGTCTGCTTGGCAGGCTTGCGATAGCGATCTTTCGCTCCTTACAAAGATAGGTTCCGACAATTATTCCGATATGCTCGGCGGCTTTTGGAAATATGCCGCGCAGAAGGTGAAATATTTTTCTGCGGACGAACATCTTGATCCGAGCGGGGTATATAACGCCGCTTCCTTCGACGAATACGGCGATATCGTTTACCCACGCGAATATAACGTGATGGCTCTCGGATATGATTCAAGCCTTATAATAGATTTTTCCACGGATATCGTGAGTTCGGATTTTGTTGGTTATGTTAACGAATACGTTGAATTTGCCGAAAGAAAAGGTGCTAAGGTTTATTTCTCCTTTGCCCCTATGAACGAGGACGCGCTTACGGCAGATATTACGCTTGAAGACCTTGAAGTTTTCACCGCTTTTATTGAAGACAACTTTGACGCACAGCTTATCAGCGATCCGAACAATTATATATATCAGAGCGGTTATTTCTATGACAGCAACTTTCACCTCAATGATGCGGGTACGACGATGCACACAGCGAATCTTGCAGGTGATATTGCGGCGGCTCTCGGTACAGAACTTCTTATGGATATTGATATTCCCGATGTGCCTGAAGTTCCCGAACAGAGAGGCGAGGAAGAAGACTTCAGCTATGACGAAAATGAGGTATACTTTGAGTTTACGGAAGTTACTCGCAGTGGAGAAGTTGTAGGATACAGTATTACCGGTCTTACCGATCTCGGCAAAGCGCAGAGCGTGCTGACAACTCCGAGAGCGTATGATGGCATGAAGATATACGCTGTTGACACGGGAGCCTTTGCTTCCGATAACGTAACGGAAATATACATCACGGCGAATATTCCCACGATAAACGACGGCGCTTTTGCAAACGCACCGAAGCTTACGAAGGTTCATATCCTTGCGGAAAATCCCGACGATACGACGGTAAACAACGTATCTATGGGACTTTGCGACGGTATGGCTCAAGGAGCGAAATTCTACGTCGGTGCGGACGTGTACGGCGATTTTGTTTCCAACTACTTCTGGGGGCCTTATGCCGACAGAATAGCAAAAGAATAATTAAAAAAGCTCTCTCCCAAAGGACGATGAGATGGTATAAAAAGGCAAGCTTGGGCTTGCCTTTTTACGTTAATCTGCAAGAATTTATCAGAAAAATTCAACAATCACGCACAAAATTGCACTAACATATTGAAAAAAGATTTAAATAATGATAAAATAACTCTATTATAATACGGAAAGAAGGTTTCTTGATTGAACAAAATTCTTGAAAAAAGAGTACTTACGCCAAATGTTGTACTTATGAAAATAGATGCGCCTCGCATTGCAAAAAAAGCAGAGCCGGGTCAGTTCGTTATGATAATGCCGAGCGAAAAGAGCGAACGTATTCCGCTAACCATCGCGGATTATAACAGAGAAGAAGGCAGCGTTACTATCATATTCCAGACGGTCGGCGCTACGACGATGGCTATGGGCGAAATGAACGAAGGTGAAGAGCTCTTCGCTTTCACGGGTCCTCTCGGCAAGCCCTCCCACACGGACGGCATCAAGAAAGTTGCCGTTATCGGCGGCGGTCTTGGTTGCGCTATTGCATATCCTCAGGCGAAGAAGCTCCACGAGCTCGGTGCCGAGGTCGATATGATCGCGGGCTTCCGCAGCAAGGATATCGTTATCCTTGAGGAAGAGATGAAAAACGCTTCTACGCGCCTTTTCATTATGACGGACGACGGCTCCAACGGAAACAAAGGCTTTGTTACAAACAAACTTGAAGAGCTTCTTGAAGCGGGCGAAAAATACGATGAAGTTATCGCTATCGGCCCTCTTATGATGATGAAGTTCGTTTGCAAGCTCACAGAAAAATACGGTATCAAGACTATCGTAAGCATGAACCCCATCATGATCGACGGCACGGGTATGTGTGGCGGCTGTCGCCTTACCGTTGGCGGCGAAACAAAGTTCGCTTGTGTAGACGGCCCCGATTTTGACGGACACCTCGTTGACTTTGACGAAGTTATTCTTCGCTCCGGTATGTACCGCGCGGAAGAAGCAAAAGCTCGCGATGCGCATTGTAACCTTATGAATATGAAAGTGAAAGGGGAATGAGACCATGGCAGATATGTCTCCCGTAAAGCACCCGATGCCCGAACAGGCACCTGATGTAAGAAACAAAAATTTTGAAGAAGTTGCCCTCGGTTATACTGCCGAAATGGCCGTTGCAGAGGCTAAAAGATGCCTTAATTGCAAGAAACCCATGTGCGTTCAGGGTTGTCCCGTAAACGTAAAGATACCCGAATTTATCTCGCTTGTTGCAGAAGGTAAATTCGACGAAGCATATTATAAAATCAGAGAAACAAGCTCTCTTCCCGCAGTTTGCGGCCGTGTTTGCCCCCAGGAACGTCAGTGCGAAAGCAAATGTATACGCGGTATCAAGGGCGAACCCGTTGCCATAGGCAGACTTGAACGCTTCTGCGCGGACTACCACATGGCTCACGGCAAGGAAATGGAAGTTAAAATAGAGAAGAACGGTCACAAAGTCGCCGTTGTAGGTGCGGGCCCTGCGGGTCTTACCTGCGCGGGCGACCTTGCACGCCTTGGATACGACGTTACCGTTTTCGAAGCGTTCCACGTTGCGGGCGGCGTACTTATGTACGGTATTCCCGAATTCCGTTTGCCCAAGGACATTGTTCGCCGCGAGATCGAAAACCTCAAAAACCTCGGCGTAACTATCGAAACAAACACAGTTGTGGGTCAGGCTGTTGCCGTTGACGAG
>JBGVFW010000430.1:0-3410 GCA_045121315.1 Eubacteriales bacterium | reverse complement strand
ATGCAGACCAGAGGAGCGGATTTTTCAGACGTTCTTTCCGAAGCGCAGAACCTCGGTTACGCGGAGCGCGACCCTTCTTCCGACATTGACGGTGAGGACGTTAAGTTCAAATGCGCTCTTTCCGCTTCTTGCGCTTTCTGTGTTCACGTTCACGAAGCAGATATCCCCACGTTTTCTTTGCGCACGGTGCAGAGCTCCGATCTTGACTATGCCGCGAAGATGGGTATGTGCATAAGATATATGGCGTTCGCCGCAAATAAGGGAAACGGTGTTTTCTCTGCATACGTTGAACCCGCGTTCGTTCCCGCGGGAAGCCTTGAATCTGCGGTTCACCTCAACAACAACCTCGTAAGCCTTTTCGGCGAATATTCGGGCAGGCTCTCTTTCTTCGGTCAAGGCGCGGGCAAATATCCCACTGGTGCCGCTGTTGCCGCAGACATGATAGCAATTTCAAAAGCGAAAAATTTCCCTGTGATATGCAACGGTTCCGGCAAGGTCGACAACTCTGCCGAGCTTCACAGATACTTTATCCGCACAACTGATAAATCTCTTGTTCTTGCCTCTGTTGCGGAAACTTGTGAAGAAAAGAACGGTATTTACTACACGATAACACGTGAGGTTTCCGTTGCTGATATGCACAAGATCGCTATTGAAATTAAAAAGAACGACGAAAATGTATTTTTTGCGGGAATTCACACAGAGGTTTAATATATGCGCTATATTGCCGATCATGATTATCATATACATTCAATGTTATCGCTTTGCTCCAATGACCCTATGCAGAGCACGGAGAACATTCTTGCATATGCTAAAAACAACGGATTTTCAAAGATATGCTTGACAGACCATTTTTGGGACGAAAGCATACCCGTTAAATACGGCTTTTATAACAAACAGGGATTTGAGCATATATGCCAAGCTCTCCCGCTTCCCACATCCGACGACATAAAATTTTGCTTCGGATGTGAAACGGAGATGGATAGATTTTTCACCGTCGGTATTTCAGAAAATCTTTACGATAAGTTTGATTTTATCATCGTGCCGACAACACACCTTCATTTTAATGGATTCACCCTTGAAAAAGACGTGTTTGACCCTAAAAGAAGGGCGTACATTTGGGCAGAACGATTTGATAAACTGCTCGAAAAAGACCTTCCTTTCCATAAGGTAGGGGTGGCGCATCTCACTTGTTCGCTCATCCTCGCAGGAGAGGAAAACGGAGAGCCGAAATATCTTTCCGTGCTCCGCAACATAAGCGATGAAACATATCGCGAGCTTTTCGAAAAAGCCGCAAAAAAGGGAATTGGTATAGAGCTTAATTTCTCGTTCGAGAAAATGAAAGAGCATGAGCGCGAAGAAGTTCTTCGCCCGTATAAGATTGCAAAAAGCGCAGGCTGCAAATTTTACCTCGGAAGCGACGCGCATCATCCTGAAGAGCTTTCTGTTGCCAAAAATCGATTTGAAATGATAATCGATGCTTTGGAACTTTCTGAAAGCGATAAATTCGTTTTTTAAAAAATGATAATAAAGTTTTGAAAAAAAGCATTGCACTTTTTTATAAGTTATAGTATAATAACAAAATATAATCTACCAAAGTAATTAGTTTTATAGGAGATAATAATGAAAACATTTAATGTTGCTATTCTCGGTGCTACGGGCGCCGTAGGTCGCGAAATGATCAAGGTTTTGGAGGAAAGAAAATTCCCCATAAACGAACTCCGTCTTCTTGCAAGCGCAAGAAGTGTTGGCAAAAAAATAACTTTCTGCGGGAAAGAGATTAATGTTGAAGAAGTTACAGAAAATTCTTTCACTGGCATGGATATCGTGCTCGGCGCTGCTTCCAACGAACTTGCTAAGCAGATGGCTCCCGCTATCAAGGCTGCTGGCGCTGTATTTATAGATAACTCCAGCGCGTTCCGTATGGACCCTACAGTTCCGCTCGTAGTTCCGGAAATCAACGCTGATGACGCCATGAAACACAACGGCATCATCTCTAACCCCAACTGCTCTACGATCATCACTCTCGTTGCCGTTAACGCTATTAACGAGCTTTCTCACATCAAGAGCATGATCGCTTCCACATATCAGGCTGTAAGCGGTGCCGGTGCCGGTGGCTTTGCAGAACTTAATGAACAGACAAAAGCTATCGTTGAGGGCGGCGAGATCAAATCCGAAGTTTTCCCCTATCAGATAGCGCAGAACCTTATCCCTCAGATCGGTGGTTTTACAGATAACCTTTACACAACGGAAGAAATGAAGATGCAGAACGAAGGCAGAAAGATTCTTCACCTTCCCGAGCTCAACGTAACTTGTACTTGCGTTCGCGTTCCCGTTTTGCGTTCTCACTCTATTTCCGTAACTCTCTTCACTGAAAAGAAAGTTACTCCCGCAGAAGCACAGGCGGCTATTGCAAAAGCTAAAGGTTGCAAACTCGTTGACGATCCATCTGCAAAGGTATATCCAATGCCTCTTGACACAAGCGACCAAGACCTCGTTTTCGTTGGACGTGTAAGAGAAGACCTCACAGCGGAGAATGGCATTACGCTCTTCTGCTGCGGCGACCAGATCAGAAAAGGCGCGGCAACAAACGCAGTTCAAATTGCGGAACTTTTTGTAAAATAAATTGAACAAAGTTGACTTCATCGACTACGAAAATGCACGAAAACAGTCATTTTTTGTATAAGTAAAATTTTCGAATTTACGCTCTTCCTGCGCGTAAATTCCTATGTTATAAAGTTAAAAGCCGTCCGCATTTAAGCGGCGGCTTTTCCCACTTTCCTCGAAAGAAGGGTAAACAAAAAACAAAGAATATATAAGTAGTTTTATAAGGAGGATATTATGAGCAATATTTGGCACGACATTGATGTAGACAGAATAAAAACAAACGATTTTTGGGCTGTCGTTGAAATCACAAAGGGAAGCAAGAAAAAATATGAGCTTGACAAAAAGACAGGTATGCTGCGCCTTGATCGTATTCTTTATACTTCCACGCACTATCCCGCAAACTACGGCTTTATTCCCAGAACTTACGCGAATGAAAACGACCCGCTCGACGTTCTTATCCTTTCCAGCGAGGAAATAGACCCGTTGGTTCTCGTTCGCTGCTATCCCATCGGCGTTATTCAAATGGTGGACGACGAGCATCTTGACGAAAAGATAATCGCTATACCTTTTTCGGACCCGATGTACAATACATATAAAGATATTTCCGAACTTCCTTCTCATGTTTGGGAAGAAATGCGCCATTTCTTCACGGTTTACAAAGCACTTGAAAATATGTCTACCGCAGTTCAGGAAGTTAAGGACCATGTTGCCGCCGAAAAAATCATCGCAGAAGCAATGGAACATTACAAAAGACAGTTTTACTACATAAAATAAGTGGGGCACTCGAAAGAGTGCTTTTCTTTTTT
>JBGVFW010000429.1:0-1695 GCA_045121315.1 Eubacteriales bacterium | reverse complement strand
TTTCGAATTTCGGGTGGATATACGCGGGAACGAATTTGCAAGGTCCGTTGTATTTCGCGCCAAGGTCGAAAGCAAAGCCTCTGCCGTCTGCGTAAAGACCGGATTCTCCGGAAGCCAAAATCTTGCCGCCTCCGTTTACGAAAGTGCGAAGCTTTTCCGCAACTTCGTCGTCAAGTTTTGCTGTGTCAGTCAAAATAATAAGCTTGTATTTGTCGAAATCGCCGTCGCAGTCAACAACGTCGAAAAGATATTTTCCCTCAAGCAACATTCTGGAAGCGCCAATAGTTCCTCTCCAGGATTTCTTTCCGGGAGGACAGATGACGGGGTTCATGTGGCGGAAGAGTGCTTCCTGAGAAAGGATAGCGATATCCGCAACACTTTCAACGTTATCGAGCCAAGGCTCTTTTGCTTCAACTTCCGCAAATGCTTCACCGATAAGCTTGTATGTTGCGGGGTCCATTCTGCCGTTCGGGTGGAGCTGGTCGCCGATGGAAACCTTGGCGCCGTTGGCGATGGAAAGCGAAGTTTCGTATTTAAGCGCATTGGGGTGCTTAAAGCCGCCGAATTCGCCCCAAGAAGCATGGAATTTACCCGTCATGCCGAGAAATTCCATATCGAGCGTTCTCGCGTAAGCCGCGGAAAGCGGGAAATGATCGTAACCCCATCCGCCTGTGGGAAGGCTTTCGAGCTCGAGGTGTGTATTCGCGTAAGCGTATTCGCGGTTGCCCACGGGAAGGTGTCCTGCATTGTGGAATACGGGCAAGCCAGGACGATATCTGTCAACAGTTTCTCTTACACGCTTCGTATATCTCACGTACGTGTCATATGCAAATCTGTATGCGTTCTGTTCGTCGAACGGGTCCATTCCGCGCGCTATCATATCCTGCACGCATTTGCTGCAATAGCAAGGAATGATATGAACCATGTCAAGGAATATCTCGTCTGCGTCGTAGTTTTCGCAAACCTCAGCTACCTGATCGAGCAGGTAGTCAAGGTAGCCTGTGTTATAACAGAATCTGTGGTATCCGGGAGTTGTGAAATCCGATGTCCACGCAACCGTTTGATCCTTGTTGCGAAGGAGCCATTCAGGGCGCACGCGCGCGATTCTTTCGTCAAAGCCCGCAGAAAGATAAACGGGGGTCTTTACGCCGATCTCATGCGCTGCCGCGATCTGTTCGCGAAGAAGGTCGAAATGGAGATTGGGGTGCATTTTGTTTGCGCGGGAGGGGTGATATGCCCAACCGTGGTGGCATTTGGAGAAAAGCGTGATGGAGTCTACATGACCCATTTTAAGGCACGCCTGGAACTGCTCGCGGGAAAATTCGCTGCCGATGTTTTCAATGTCTTCGCTCGTGTGAAAATCGAGATGTACCTGTCTAAATCTCATTTTGTACCTCACAATAAAAATTTATTAAGTTCTTTCTACTTCTTCCATGATAAATGCTTCAAGAACATCGTGTTCTTTGATATCGTTGAATTTTTCAAGACCGATACCACATTCGTAGCCGGAAGCAACTTCCCTAACGTCGTCTTTGAAACGGCGCAAAGAGGATATCTTATCTTCAAATATAACTATGCCGTCGCGGACAACGCGTATCTGCGATGCGCGCGTAACTTTACCGTCCGTGATATAGGAACCGGCGATCGTGCCGACATTGGGAACATGGATAGTCTGGCGAACCTCGGCATGACCGA
>JBGVFW010000428.1:0-2072 GCA_045121315.1 Eubacteriales bacterium | reverse complement strand
TTGCCCGTTCCCATAGAGGAAATTACCGGTACGCCCGCGGCGTTCGCACGCGTGATGAGCTCCAGCTTTGCCGAAACTGTATCTATCGCGTCCACGATGCAGTCAAAGCGGCTGACGTCTATCTCGTCTGCATTTTCGGGCAGATAAAACGTTTGCAAAGCCTCAACATGAGCCGAATGGTTTATATCGAGTATTCTCTCCTTCGCCACATCGACCTTGTACCTGCCGAGCGTAGAATGCAGTGCGATAAGCTGTCGATTGAGGTTCGACTCAGCAACAACATCGTTGTCCACAAGAGTGATATTTCCAACACCCATGCGCGCTACGGCTTCCGCTGCGAAAGAGCCAACTCCGCCGACGCCAAATATCGCCACGCGGCAGGAGCGCAACTTTTCTACGCCGTCCTCACCGATAATAAGAGCCGTTCGGGAAAACTGTTCTTCCATACTTCCCTCTTATTTACCTTCTTTTTTAAGTTTACCAGCCATTTTGTAGCGGAGGTCTGTGGAAAGGATTCTCTTACGCAAACGGATGTTGTTGGGAGTAACCTCAATGAGTTCGTCATCAGCAATAAATTCGATAGCTTCTTCAAGGCTCATGATCTTCGCGGGGACAAGGCGAAGTGCTTCGTCAGCACCGGAAGAACGGATAGCCGTGAGGTGTTTTTCCTTACATACGTTTACGGCGATGTCGCCCATTTTCGGGTTTTCGCCAACGATCATACCTTCATATACGGGGCACTGGCTGCTTATGAACATAGTGCCTCTGTCCTGCGTGTTGAACACACCGTAAGAAGTGGAAACACCTGCTTCGCTGGCAACAAGAGAACCTGTAAATCTGCGCGTGATCTCACCTTTGAAGGGTTCGTAGCAATCGAACACGGAGTTGATGATACCTTCACCGCGAGTATCTGTCATAAATTCGCTTCTGTAACCGAAGAGGCAGCGCGTGGGTATACGGAACTGCATATGCATACGGTTGCCTAAGCCGCGGGGGGACATATTGATAAGGTCGCCTTTACGCGCGCCGAGTTTCTCCATAACAGCGCCGCAGTAATCTTGAGGGACTTCAATTTCAACGTTTTCGATGGGCTCGCAGAGCTTTCCGTCAACTTCTTTGTAAAGTACGCGGGGAGTGCTTACGCAAAGCTCATATCCTTCTCGGCGCATCGTTTCAACGAGAATAGAAAGGTGCATTTCGCCGCGACCGGAAACTACAAAAGAGTCTGTCGTGTCGCCATCCTGAACGCGCAGAGAAACGTCTTTGAGAAGTTCCTTATAAAGGCGTTCGCGGATCTGACGGGTCGTAACGAATTTACCGTCTTGACCTGCAAAAGGACCGTCGTTTACGGAGAACGTCATTTCCATCGTAGGTTCGCCGACTTTGATAAATTCAATAGGTTCAACAGCGTTTACATCTGTGATGGTGTCGCCGATAGAGATATTTTCAGCACCAGAGAAGCAAACGATATCACCCATCTTTGCTTCTGTTACGGGCACACGGCGCAAGCCGTCGATCTGACTGATGCTTACGATCTTTGTCTTTGTGGGCGCCTTGTCAGGGTCGTGGAAGTTGGATATCATCGCTTCCTGGTTCTGGCGCATTACGCCGCGTTCGATTCTGCCTATACCGATTCTGCCGACGTAATCGTTATAGTCAATGGAAGAAACGAGCATCTGAAGGGGACCTTCGTCGTCGCCTTCGGGCGCAGGAATATATTCAAGGATAGTGTCGAAAAGGGGTTTAAGGTCTGTTCCGGGTTCGTGAGGAGAGTAAGAAGCAGTACCTGCTCTGCCCGAGCACCAAAGCATGGGAGAATCGAACTGTTCGTCGCTCGCGCCGAGGTCAAGCAGAAGTTCAAGAACTTCGTCACCTACTTCATCAAGGCGTGCATCTGGTTTATCTATTTTATTAACAACAACGATAACGGGGTGGTTAAGCGCAAGCGCTTTCTGAAGAACGAAGCGTGTCTGGGGCATAGGACCTTCCGCCGCGTCAACGAGCAGAATAACGCCGTTCACCATTTTAAGTATACGTTCAACCTCGCCGCCGAAGTCCGCGTGTCCTGGTGT
>JBGVFW010000427.1:0-1672 GCA_045121315.1 Eubacteriales bacterium | reverse complement strand
TAAAGAGCGAAACGGAAAGTTTTGTTCTCCATTGCCATGAATATTACGAAATATTTTTGACTCTCCGCGGCAAAGCGATCCATTATGTTAACGGAACCGCTGAAAATGTCTGCGGTGGCTACCTCATATTTATTCGCAAAGACGACATGCATGATTACCAAAATTACGACGGCGCATTTGAGTTCGTAAACCTCGCTTTCACGGAAGAAACCATGCAAAGTCTTTTTTCGTACCTTGGCGAGGGGTTCCCCGCGGAAAAACTGCTCTCGTCAACGCTTCCTCCGATGGTGAAGCTCTCTGCTTCCGAAACTCAAGGCCTTTATCTTAAGCTCGCAGAGCTGAACACGGTGAAATCGGAAGAAAAAGCTCTTTTAAAGATGAAATGCCGTGCCTTGCTCGCGGAAATATTCACAAAATATTTCTGTGTGCCATCAAAAGAAAATGATCATATTCCGTTTTGGCTTAAAAACGCGCACGAAAAGATGAAAAATCCAGAAAATTTTATCGTCGGAAAAAAACGATTTTTCGAACTTTCGGGCGTCAGCCGCGCGCATGCCACAAGGCTTCTTTCAAAGCATTACGGCGTCACCCCGTCCGATTACGTCAACGATCTTCGACTATCTTATGCTGCCAATCTCTTCATCTCCAGCAACCTCAATGCCACAGAAATTTGCTATGAATGCGGATTTCAAAACGTTTCGTGGTTTTACAGTATGTTTAAAGAAAAATACGGCGTTACACCCGCTAACTTTCGCAAAAGTTTAGATAAAAAGTAATCGAACGTATCTTGCATGGCTTGCCTTTTTATTGTAAGGACAGGCGTTCCCGACTGTCCTTATTTTTTACCGAGCAGATATCCCGCGATAATACAAGCAAAAAGAGAGAACAAAACGGTTATTGCTGTAATGTCCTCTCTTTTTCCGTATGTGAAGTTTATGTAGCTTTTCGTTTATTCCGCATCAATATTTATCTCTGCCGTGAAAATATTTGTATCAAATACGAAAATATTGAAGTTGCCGTATTCCAACATTTCAACAAGATAATTTTCTCTAAGGAAAAGCCATTCTGTGTTGCTTTTCACGTTTAAAGATTCGGATTTTGTGAGCATAACAAAATATTTGTCAACGCCCTCCCGGTCCTCATACCACGTACGGTTTGTCTGATAATAGTAAGGAGCAAGGCCTGTCTTTTCTGCAGTTATGGAGCGTACCTTGACCTCGGAATCGGAAATGAGCGTGATAGCCTGGGAATACCAAAACGTAGCGTAGCCGTATTCAAGGTCGTTTTCTGCAAGAAAATCCGCAAGCTGATGAAGCTCGTTATCTTGACCGTAATCCTTAGGCATAGCGGTAATAACCTTGAAATTGACCAACGAACCCATTATCGGAATGATGAGCATCACGGCGGCAAAGCGTTTCCAAACCATTGAACAATCTTTCATTCCAAACATTTCGCGCACGGCAGCAAAGGAAGTAAGGATTGATGTTCCCACCATTGGTATAAGGCGCCAGTTGCCCGCAGAAAGTCTGCCGCAAATAAAGCCTATCATGATAACCGCGCTGACAGCTATATGCGTCCAAAGCAATATCTTCGTTTGTTTCGACTCTATCTTTTTATAGCATAACAAAATCACGAGCGGCAAAATAAGTATCATCACGGAAACGACTATCTT
>JBGVFW010000426.1:0-6455 GCA_045121315.1 Eubacteriales bacterium | reverse complement strand
TCGCCTCGCGCGAGCCAAAAAGCTCACATGCAAGCTCGCGTGCGAGCTCAGTTTTGCCGACACCCGTGGGGCCTAGGAAAATAAAAGAACCGACAGGGCGGTTAGGGTCGGAAAGCCCCAACCTTCCGCGCCGTACCGCGTGGCATATAGCCTCAACCGCGCTGTCCTGCCCTATTATCTTTTCTTTGAGCGAGTCCTCCATTTTGAGGAGCCGCTCTTTTTCATCCTCTTCTAGTTTTGATACGGGAATTTTCGTCCACATAGTTACGACGTGCGCTACGTCGTCGTGCGTAAGGACAAGGTCACTTTTTTCGCATTGCCTGCGCCAAAGCTCTTTTTCGCGCTCATATTCGTCCTCTGCGGCGATCGCTTTTTCGCGGCAAACGGAAGCGTGAGCAAAATTCTGCGTGCGAATGGCGTTTTCTTTTTCCTGTGTGAGCGCGATTGCTTTTCCACAGAGATCACGAAGGTAACTCGGCATTGTGAAGTTCTGTATGCGCTTGCGCGAAGCCGCCTCGTCTATAAGGTCTATGGCTTTATCTGGCAAAAATCTGTCCGTGATGTAGCGCACGGAAAGATTTACGGCGGCGTTTATAGCTTCATCAGAAATTTTCACCTTATGATGAAGCTCGTATTTTTCGCATATACCGCGAATTATCTCCACGGTCTGTTCGGGCGTTGGTTCGTTTACTCTCACGGGCTGAAAACGGCGCTCAAGCGCCGCATCTTTTTCTATGTGCTTCCGGTATTCTTCAAGCGTTGTCGCGCCGATAAGCTGCAATTCTCCGCGCGCAAGAGCGGGCTTGAGGATATTCGCCGCGTCCACCGCGCCCTCTGCCGAGCCTGCTCCCACGATGGTATGCAGTTCGTCTATAAAAAGAATGATATTTCTGCTCGCGGCAACCTCGTTCATCACTTTTTTTATCCTATCCTCAAACTCGCCGCGGTATTTCGCACCGGCTATCATGGAGCCGATGTCGAGCATGATGATACTCTTTCCCGCGAGCGTTTCCGGCACCTCTCCGCTCGCAATACGCATGGAAAGTCCCTCCACCACAGCTGTCTTGCCCACGCCCGGCTCACCGATAAGGCAAGGATTGTTTTTGCTCCTGCGCGAAAGTATCTGTATCGTGCGCTCGGTTTCGTTATCCCTGCCAATAACAGGGTCAAGCAATCCCTGCCGCGCGCTTTCAGTTATATCCTTGCCGAATTGTAAAACCGTAGGAAGAGAGGCGGAAGCACCCGTTTTCGCGCGATCACGTGCGCGGCTGCCGCTGATGTCGCCCAAGAAAACGCTCACGTCGTTTTGTATCTCCCCGATGCTCGCGCCCTGAGAGATGATAAGCTTTACGGCGACACTTTCGCGTTCCGCTATCATGGAAAGCAGCAGATGCTCCGTACCTATATACGCCTGCCCGTATTTTGACGCCTCTTTTGCAGAATTTTCCACGACGACGCGCAAACGCGGCGTCATGTCGCGCGCATCTATCCGGCTCTTACCGCCGAAACCCGATATTTCCTTTGCAATCTCAAGAGTGGAAGCGTACGTTACCTCATGTGAAAAAAGTATTCCCGCCGCCACACTGCAGCTTATCTTTAACATGGCAAGAAGCAAATGCTCCGTACCTATATAAGTGTGTCCAAGCTCCTTTGCTTCGTCTGCGGACGCATCCAAAACGTCTGCAGCAAGCTTTGTAAATTTACTTTTCAGTTCTATCCCTCCAAACTGCGGGTGTCGCCCGCACGCGGTATAAAATTTATATTGTCAAAACCGTTTATTTATCATTATGTGCCCGATATTTTTTATCATATGCAAAAATAGAAATAAGTTTTTTCAAAATATTATTGTAAGCGGGCTCAAAATATAGTAAAATTAGATATATATATCTAAGCGTTACGGAGGTTTTAAAATTGCTTTCCAAGATATACACAATGGGACTTTTCGGCATAGACGGCTATATGGTCAGCGTTGAGTGCAATATGCGCGATAAACTGCCCGCTTTCGAAATAGTTGGGTTGCCAGACGCGGCTATAAAAGAATCCAAGGAGCGCGTCCGCTCTGCTTTTGAAAACAGCGGATTTGAGTTTCCCGATGCGGAAATAACCGTAAACCTAGCCCCTGCTGATAAGAAAAAAGAAGGCTCGGCCTTTGACCTCGCCATTCTCGTGGCTATAATGAAAAGCGCGGGCATTCTGCGCCGCGACCTCGACACGGATAAGATGTGCTTTTCGGGCGAGCTTTCCCTTTCGGGAGAGGTTCACGGCACTAACGGCTTTCTGCCCATGTGCATCGCCGCGCGCGACTCCGGCATGAAAGAAATTTTCGTTCCGTGCGACAAAGCGGCAGAGGCTTCCGTCGTGGACGGCGTTCGCGTTTATCCCGTTCCGGACGTTTGCACGCTTGTGCGCCACTTGAACGGCAAAGAAAAAATTGCCGTACGCGAGCCCAACAATGCTATTTTTGATACCTCCCACAATTTTGCCGCCCTTGATTTTTCGGACGTTAAGGGGCAATTTTTCGCTAAGCGCGCGCTCGAAGTTGCGTGTGCCGGCGGGCACAATGTGCTCCTTATCGGACCTCCCGGAACGGGAAAAAGTATGCTCGCCAAAAGAATACCGACAATCCTGCCGGAAATGACGTTTGAAGAATCGCTTGAAACCACGAAAATTCATTCCGTTGCGGGAATGTTGAAGCCCGGCATCTCTCTCATAACGGAGCGCCCGTTCCGCGCGCCGCACCACACTATGTCAAGCGCAGGCTTAGCGGGCGGCGGCAAAGTACCCACTCCCGGCGAAATTTCGCTTGCACACGGCGGCGTGCTGTTTCTTGATGAGCTGCCCGAATTTCCGCGCCCTGCCATGGAGGTTCTGCGCCAACCGCTTGAAGATGGCAATGTCACGATCACGCGCGTGGGCGGCAAACTCACTTTTCCTTGCGATTTTATGCTCGTGTGCGCCATGAACCCGTGCAAATGCGGCTATTTCGGTCACCCAACAAAAAAATGCACCTGCTCCCCAACGGAAATAAAAAAATATATGTCCAAAATAAGCGGGCCCTTGCTTGACAGGATAGACATTCAAATAGAAATGCCCTCTCTTTCCTATGAGGAAATAACGAGCACGGAAACCGCAGAAAAGAGCGAAGTTATCCGCGCCCGCATAAATGAGGCGCGCGAGTTCGCGCATAAACGATACGAACACGAAGAAAAACTCTATTGCAACGCTGAGCTTTCCCCTCGGCAAATCCAAAAATACTGCGTAATGAGCGAAAAAGCGAACGCCATGCTCAAAAAAGCGTTCGACAAGCTCGGTCTTTCCGCAAGAGGATACGACCGCATACTGCGCGTTTCGCGCACTATCGCGGACCTTGAAAAAAGCGAGATAATAGAGGACAGGCATATCGCGGAAGCAATACGCTTCCGCTCCTTAGACAGAAAATATTGGGGTTAAACACACAAAAACAACGAGAAAAGGAACAAAAATTTCGCTTTTTCTTCGTTTATTCATATAAAAAAGAGGTTTATTATGAAATCCATCAGAGAAATTTACAAAATCGGCAAAGGTCCTTCAAGTTCCCACACGATGGGCCCACAGGCGGCGTCTAAGCTGTTTGTAAAAAATTATCCAAAAGCGGAAAAATACAAGGTCGTGCTTTACGGCTCTCTCGCCAAGACAGGCAAGGGACACATGACGGACGTCGCAATAAACGAAGTTTTGCCCGCAACGAAAACGGAGATCGTTTTCTGCAAGGATAATATTCCCCTGCCGCACGAAAACACGATGGACTTTTTCGCATATAACCTTGACGGTGAAGAACTCGGACATATGCGTATAATGAGCGTCGGAGGCGGCGATATTGAGGTCGAGGACATACCAAACGACCCGAAAAGCGAAGTTTACAAAGAAAACTCATTTGCCGAAATCGCGGAATACTGCAAAAAGCGCAACATCCGCATAAGCGATTACGTCGAGGAAAACGAGGGTGAAAGCATTTGGGCATATCTTGCCTCCGTTTGGGAAACCATGCGCCACGCTATCCACGAAGGGCTCACGACGACAGGCGTCCTTGCGGGCGGTCTTAATGTGGAGCGCAAAGCCGCGTATCTTTACAACCAACGCCACATAGATGAAAGCAAAGCCACGAAAGAAACGCGAATCGTTTGCTCCTATGCTTTTGCGGCGAGCGAACAGAATGCGGGCGGCGGTATCGTAGTAACCTCCCCGACGTGCGGCGCTTCCGGTGTTGTTCCCGCTGTTCTCAAATATAAGAGCGAAACACTCGGCTGCTCGGATGAAGATATTCTCCGCGCTCTCGCCGTTGCCGGCGTTATAGGCAACCTGGTCAAGCAGAACGCTTCTGTCAGCGGCGCAGAATGTGGCTGTCAGGCAGAGATAGGCACGGCTTGCTCCATGGCGGCGGCAGCTCTTGCAGAGCTTTTCGATATGGGCATCGACCAGATAGAATACGCCGCGGAGATCGCGCTTGAACACCATCTCGGTCTTACGTGCGACCCCATATGCGGTCTTGTGCAGATACCGTGCATAGAGAGAAACGCCGTTGCCGCTATGCGCGCCATCAACGCCGTAACGCTCGCTTCATTCCTTACGTTTACAAGAAAAATATCCTTTGACCTTATCGTAAAAACGATGTATGAAACGGGCAAAGACCTCCACGCGCGCTACCGCGAAACGTCCGACGGCGGCTTGGCAAAGCTTTATAAGTAATCAAAAAAAATTCCGCATATTTCTGCGGAATTTTTTTGATTTGTAAATTTATTTCCGACGCTTTTCTTTCAAAAGGAAAAACGGTAATATGGTATATAAAAAGCACCGAAAATCGGTGCTTTTCCTTTTCATCTGTGTTTGAACCTTCTCGCATACGTGCATCTTTGGCAAAGAGGCTCTGCCATCTTGCCTGCGGCAAAACCTTCTCGCATACGCACGGCGCGCTCGCAGGAGAGGATACCGTCAAGCTCCGTTTCAAAGATGTTTCCGAGCTTTATTTCGCCCTCGCTGTCAAGGCAGCACGGCACGACCGTACCGTCTGCAAGTATGGCTATCTGGTCGAGAAGTCCGTGGCAATAGCCTTCCTCTTTCGCTTCTGCTTCGCTTTCGGCGGGCCAAGTAAAGATACCCGCGTATTCAAGGAAAATACCTTTTGCAAGTCGAAAACCGCTCCAGCGCTTCTGCCATTCCCCGGGGAATTCGCGCCGCAAAGTCGCTTCGATAAGCTCGTTTTCCGCATTCTTCCCGTCTTTCTCCGCGGAATCGAGGTTCCAAAGGCGAAGCACGGTATAAATACCGCTTTCCGCGGCTTTTTTCGAAAAAGCAATGACGTTTGCAAGATATTTTTCCATAGCGTTTTCCGCTCCGTTGCCCTCTATACAATGGAGAGAAATGCTTATCCTGTGTATCGCGTCCGCGCGGGAAAGAAGCTCGTTTTCTTGCAGAGAAAGAAGCGTGCCGTTTGTCGTAATGCAGACCTTGAAGCCATATTTTTTTGCAATATCTATAAAACTTCCAACATCGGGGTGGTAAAGAGGTTCACCCATAACGTGAAAGAAAAGCTGGTCTGCCTTTCCCCGCACTCGCTTGCAGACAATTTCAAATTCTTCCGCGTTCATTCTGCGCGCCGCCCTTGTTGTGGACGGACAAAATGAGCAATGCAAGTTGCAAATATTCCCTATTTCAACGTAAATTCTTCCTATCATGCCGCCCTCACGCACCGCAGAGAATGACCTGCGTTTCGCCGTCGTAACGCGCAACCTTGACAAGCACCTTTTCCGAAAGAGCCGTAGGCACGTTTTTTCCGACGTAATCCGGCTTTATGGGCAGTTCCCTGTGGCCTCTGTCCACAAAAGCGAGAAGCTGAATACACTTCGGTCTTGCTATGTCGAAAACCGCCTCGATGGCGGCGCGCACCGTTCTGCCCGTGAAAATAACGTCGTCCACAAGGATAACTCTCTTTTCGTGTATATCAAAATCTATGGAACGAGCCTTAACGTCGGGGAAATCGCCGACCTCGCCCACGTCGTCACGATAAAGAGTTATATCGAGAGTTCCGACGGGAATATTTTTTCCGCTGAAATCGTATATTTTCTTTGCTATCTCTTCCGCGATCGGCACACCGCGGCGCAAAACGCCGATAAGAACAATGTCGTCAAGCTCCTCATTCTTTTCGATTATCTCATGTGCAAGGCGCGAAAAAGTGCGCCCCATGGCGTCCTCCGTCATAAGTATCTTTTCCATAATTCCTCTCCAAAACAAAAATCGCCCCGAAAAACCTCGGGGCGAAAAAGCTACGTTATAATCTTCCTTGACGATATCTCTGTATCGCGCTTAAAGGTTTCTTGTAATAAGAGGATAACATAAAAACGCGGATTTGTAAAGAGGGACTGAGAGAAAAATTATATCTTTAATTCTTTTGCGTTTTCAAGATACATAACAACGTCGCC
>JBGVFW010000425.1:0-42936 GCA_045121315.1 Eubacteriales bacterium | reverse complement strand
CCCATAGCGTTGAGCGTGTGAACGAGGCTGAGCTTTATGCCGCAGTCGATGGCAACAACGGAGAATTTGGCGTTTGCCGTGCGGGCATACCATTTTTTCTTGCAGCTTACCGCTTCAACAAGGTTTGCGGGAAGAGCTGTATTTTTGATTGTTTCAAGCGCTTTTTCTGTGGGTGTTTCCGCGTCTGTGAGAATCACTTTGCAAGTGCCGTTGTCGCGGATACGGCGCGTGATCTCTCTTGTATCCATGCCGTAGATACCGGGAATGTGGTTTTCTTCAAGGTATTCTGCGAGTGTTTTAGTATATCTGAAATTGGAGGGGAAATCGTTATATTCTCTTACGATAAGCGCGCCGATAGTGGGCGTTTTTGCCTCAAAATCTTCGTCTGTGATACCGTAGTTGCCGATGAGGGGATATGTCATAACGACTGCCTCGCCCATGTAAGAGGGGTCGGAAACTATTTCCTGATAACCCGCCATAGACGTGTCGAAGACCATTTCGCAGACGCGTTCCACGTCCTGCGCACCGAAACCGTAGCCGAGAAATTCGGTTCCGTCTTCAAGCACGATTTTTTTGTTCATTTTTCCTGCCATACTGTTTTACCTCCAAAAATAGTCATTTTTGCGCGGCCCGTGACTTTTTTGCCGTCGAACGGTGTCGCTTTGCCCATAGATAAAAATTCCGAAGAATCTATTATGTACTCTTTGTCAAGGTCGAATACGCAAAGGTTTGCTTTTTCTCCGACCGCTATTTTGCCGCCGCCAAGCTTGAATCTCTTCGCGGGGGCTTCGCTCATCTTTTCGATGAGCAGGGAAAGGGGCATTATGCCCGTTTTCACAAGCTCTGTGTAAAGAACGGGGAATGCCGTTTCAAGTCCCACAACCCCCATGGGGCTTTTTTCAAGCCCACGGCTTTTTTCTTCCGCTGTGTGCGGCGCGTGGTCTGTGGCGATCATATCTATCGTTCCGTCGAGAAGACCCGCGAGCAATGCTTTTCGGTCTTCCTCGGAACGCAGCGGCGGGTTCATTTTGAATCTGCCGTGCTCCTGCAAGTCTGCATCTGTCATAGTGAGGTAATGAGGACCTGTTTCACACGTTACGTCAAGTCCCTCTTTTTTCGCGTTTCTGATAAGCTCCACAGTCTCCTTTGTGGAAATGTGGCAGACGTGATAGGAAACGCCTGTCTTGCGGACAAGCTCAAGGTCACGTTCTACCTGTTTCCACTCGCTTTCGGAGCAGATACCGCGGTGTCCGTGCGCTCTTGCATATTCGCCGTCGTGAATGTAGCCGCCGCGAAGAAGCGAATTATCTTCGCAATGTGCGGCGATTATTTTGCCAAGGCTCTTTGCCTTTTTCATCGCTGCCAACATCATTTCGTCGTTCTGCACGCCGCGTCCGTCGTCCGAAAACGCCGCAACGTAGGGCGCCATAGCTTCCATATCGGCAAGCTCCTCTCCGCATTCCCTGATGGTTATTGTGCCGTAGGGGAAAACGGAGATGCAAGCGTCGCGCTCAATGGCGTCGAGCTGAACTTGCAGGTGCTCCATCGTGTCTGGGCACGGGGAAAGGTTCGGCATGGAGCAAACGGCTGTATAGCCGCCGTGCGCCGCCGCGAGAGTGCCTGTTTTTATCGTTTCTTTCGATAAAAAACCCGGTTCTCGAAGATGCACGTGAACATCCGAAAAACCGGGAAAGACGGCAAGACCGCGAACATCAATGATCTTCGCGTTTTTGTCGTCAACTTTATTAGCTATTTCTTTAATGCAGCAATCTTCGATAAGGATATCAAGAGGGGAGAGTGCGCCGTTTACAAAAACGTTTCCGCCTTTAAGGATAAACTTCATCGAATCCTCCTTTTCCGGGCAACAAAAAATGCCCTGCCACCGTGCGGCAAGACATAAAAATAGCCTTTATATATAAAATCCTATATATGCTACCAATCTTACCGGTCTCACGGTACCGTCTTAAAGATTTTTTCTTGTATTATATTCTATCACAGAGAAGAACTTTTGTCAATAGTTTTGTGGTAAGTAGAGAAAACGGGCATATATGAAATCTGCCCCTGCGGGGTGAAAAATCCCGTTTCGTTGAGAGCATAAAAAATCCCCCTTAATTTTTGTCCGTTTTGTAAAAAATGACTTAAATGAGCGCAAAAATGGCGTATAAGTATAGACAAAACCGCTTTTGGGGTATATAATAAACATATTCATTTTGCATTTTTACATAGAAAACTTTATTTCTGTTTCAGAATGACAAATAACAAGAAAAATAAAATGGGAGGCTACTACCGGAATGATAAAAGTAGAACACCTTGTTAAAAAATACGGAGATAGATACGCCGTAAACGACATCAGCTTTGAAGTCAGAAAGGGCGAGATCATGGGCTTCCTCGGGCCGAACGGCGCGGGCAAATCCACAACGCTCAACATACTTACAGGCTATCTTTCCTCCACGTCGGGCAAAGCTATGGTGGACGGGCTCGATATTCTCGAACACCCCATGGAGGTCAAGAAAAAAATAGGCTTCCTTCCCGAACAGCCGCCGCTGTACCTTGATATGACGGTGCGCGAATACCTCAACTTTATATACGATCTTCGCAAATGCAAACTCAACCGCAAACAGCATATCGACGAAATTATCCGCGTCGTTAAGCTCGAAGGCACGGAAACCCGCATGATCAAAAACCTTTCCAAAGGCTACCGCCAGCGCACGGGTATCGCGGGAGCTATCGTGGGCAACCCCGAAGTTATCATCTTCGACGAACCGACGAACGGCCTTGACCCCAAGCAGATCATCGATATCCGCAACCTTATCAAGGAGCTCGGCAAGGATCACACTGTTATCCTCAGCACACATATCCTTTCCGAGGTAAAATCCATCTGCGACCGTATACTTATCATCAACGAGGGCAAAATCGTTGCGGACCAGCTCACGGGCAACCTTGAAGGTGAGCTTCGCGGTAACCGCCGCATCTCTGTCCGTATAGACGGCCCCGGCGAACGCGTTCTTCCCGAGCTTAAAAAGCTTTCCGGCGTTGTATACGCAAGCATCGGGGCGGAATATTCGGACGGCTCCGCGTCCTACCTAATCGAAAGCAAGAATGAGATAGACATAAGAAAGCCCATGTTCTATATGCTTTCCAAAAATTCTTGGCCCATTCTTTCGCTGGAATTTCCCGGCGCTAATATTGAGGACGTGTTCATTTCCGTTGTTGACGAAAGCGAACACGCAGAAAACAAAGGGGGAAATAAAAAACAATGATAGCTATATACAAGCGCGAAATGCGCGCCTACTTTACCTCGCCGATCGGCTATATTTTTGTCGCTCTTTTCATGATGATGAGCGCATGGTTCTTTATGAACTACACTCTGCAGCAGGGAGAAAACAGCAGCCCCGGCTCCTATTTCCAGATGATACTCGTTATCTTTATTGCAATCATTCCGCTTCTTACGATGAAGCTTATGAGTGAAGAAAGAAAGCTCAAGACCGAACAGCTTATACTTACCGGTCCTGTTACTCTTGCGGGCATCATAATCGCGAAATACCTCGCGGCTTACACCGTTTTCGGCGGTTCGTTCCTGGCTTCTTCCTTTATATACTATATACCCCTCGCTCTTTACGGAAAACCCAACGCAGTTATTTATTTCTGCTGCGTTTTTGCGGTTCTTCTCGCGGGCGGCGCGTTCATCGCTATCGGCGTGTTCGCCTCCGCTTTGACGGAAAACCAGTTTATAGCGGCTTTCAGCACAATGGCGATGCTCATTCCCTTCGTTTTTGCAAGTACGCTTAACAGCTATATCAACAATTCGTTCGTGCGCAGTATTCTTTCTGGTATTTCCGTTACGTCCCGCTATGTAAACTTTGCGGCAGGCGTGTTCGATTGGCCTGCGCTCGTTTATTATGCTTCTCTTTCCGGCGTGTTCCTTTTCCTCACCGTAAGAGTGCTTGAAAAACGCCGTTGGGCATGATTATAATACGGAGGATAAATTTCAAATGAAAAAAAATACAGTCAATAAAAGAAACCTAAAATACGGCGGCGTTGCCGTTGCTTTTACGGCGGTCGTTGTTGCGGCGGTAGTGCTTTTCAACGCGGTCATCGCTTCTTTGGGCAGCACATTCTCCTGGTACGCCGACCTTACGGGTGCTTCCGTTTACTCCGTTTCTAAAGCCTTTGAAGAAAACCTCGACGGCTTGCTTGAAGTAAACAAAGATGAAGACCCCGATAACGACCTTTATTTTAACATAGTGCTCCTCATGGACGAGGACGCGTTCAGAGATTACAGCACAACGACGTTTTATGTTTACAAAACTATCAAACAGATCGTCGCGCTTGATGACCATATCGAATTGGTTACTGTAAACTCCACACAGAACCCCGAATTTATTAAAAAACATTACCAGAAAACGTCCACGGACAACTATTCAATCACAGATGTTATCATCGAAGTAGCGGACGCGGAGCATAACTCTAAGAGTGAGCTCGGCTACAAAAAGCTCGGTATCAACACATTCTACTTGACAGACTCCGATACGTCTTCCGTTTTTGCATATCAAGCAGAAGCAAAATTTCTCTCTGCGTTTGCACAGCTTTCCGGTAAGATAAGCGAAGGCACGGCTCCCGTGGTTTACTACCTTCAGGGACATGGCGAACCTACTATAGACAACGCTTCCGACTGGGTGGCGCTTTATGAGGATGCCGGCTTTACGGTTAAAGAAATAAATCTTCTTTACGAAGATTTCCCCGCAACGATAACAAACGGTTCCATTTTGTTTATCAACCTTCCCGTGTCCGACCTTTACGTTGACACGTCCGAGGGCGGCGTAAACGAAGTTAAGAAGATACGCAATTTCTCCGCAACAAACTACGGCAACGTTATCGTAACGCTCGACTCTACGACCTCCACGCTTCCCGCGCTCAACAACCTTATGAGCGAATGGGGTGTCGGCATCGGCGGTATCGTAACGGATACAGACCACGACGTTGCGGGCTCGGGCGCGACGAAGATACTTGCGGATTACTCCAAAACGACGGATAGCATTTCCACACAGCTCCTTAAAGGCAGTATGGGCTCCGGCAGCAACACAACGCCCTCTATCTTCACAAACCCCCGCGCAATTTACGTTTACGACGATTCCAAGATAATCACTCCCACGAACGGCAGAGCAACTTGCGAAGTGCTTCTTGGTCCCTATTCCTCCGCTAAAGTGGAAGGCGAAGCACCCTCCGGAACGGAAACAGCTCTTGCTTCCATCACTCTTATCGAAGGCGACGTTAACGAACCAACGAAAACGACGCACTACATTATGTGCATAGGCTCTTCCGACTTCGTTAACTCCGAATACGATAATTCCAACTACAACAAAATGCTTATGTACTACTCGCTCAGCCTTATGTGGAGCGGCACGGTAACGTTCGACAATATTAAATACAAAGCTTTCGACGATAACACTCTTTCCGTTACGAGCGCGCAGACAAATGCTTGGACGATCGCCTGCGTTGTAGGTATCCCCGTTGCATTCCTTGCTGCGGGCACGATCGTTTGGATAAGGAGACGCCATTCATAATGAAAAAGAAAAATCAAACAACAGAAACAAGTGCTTCTGCCGCAAAAAGCGGCAGAACCACTCTGCAAAAGCAGTATATATTCATAATAGTAGCGCTTGTTCTTGCGATACTCTTCGCGGTGTTCTATTTTGCAATATATCCTCTTCTCCAGGATCAAACCGCCGCCGTTACTTACGTATACGACGGAGAATATTACGACGGCTCTACACTCTATATCACGGGCCCCTATAAAAGAGCGGATATCGCTAAAATAGAGGTTAAAAACCAAAACGGCAGTTATGTTCTGACCGAAAACGGCTCGGGCGACTCAAAGACATTCACGCTCGAAGGAGCCGAAAACGTTGTTCTTGACGCATACTCCGTTGCGGGCGTGGTCGTTGCCGCGGGTCAGCCTATTGCTACCGCCGCTGACAGCAAAAATTACCGCGCAAACGAATATGCAACGGCAGACGACCTTGCAAAATACGGCCTTGACGAAGCTTCCGACCCCTCTTGGTTCCGCGTAACTCTTACGGACGGAACGAGCTACCGCATATTTATCGGTGACTCTCTTCCCACGGGCTCCAGCCATTACGCTTATATCGAAGGCGAAACGAGAAGGAACGTCGTTGAAAACGAAGACGGCACCACAAGCTCTTATTATATAATCTATGCTCTTGACGTAACTTCTTCCGCAACGCTTCTTTATGCAAAAACAGGTCTTGTTTCCACACTCGTAGGCGAATACGTCGGCAACGGTATCGCATATCTTTCCAATTTCGAAATTTACAGAAACGTTGACGGCGAACGCAAGCATATCATTCAGATAGTTGCAAACGATAACCCCGAAACGGCTACGTCTTCCGCTTGGGAAGTTGATTACCCCAGAGGCTATACGCTGGATGACGACGCATTTGAAAGAAATATCATAGACCTTCTTTACTATATCGAAGCGGCGGGCGTTATGGCTCTCGGCGACGAAATATACACTCCCGAGGTCTACGAAAAATACGGTCTTGACCTCGACCCAGAAAGACTCGAGGCGGGAACGGACAATAACTACGCTATCCTCAAATATGCCTGCCTTGACAGCGATTGCGAAGACGTTTATGAAAATACGCTCTATGTCAGCGAAAAACAGCTTCTTGCGGACGGCACTGAATGTTATTACGTTTATTCGCCTTCGCAGTATATGATATTTATGCTCGATGTGGATACGTTCGATTTTGTTTCTTGGTCTGTAACGAGCTTTACAAGCAATAGACTTTTCTTTGAATCCATCGGTTCTCTTGACTTTTTCTCCATTCTTTCCGCAGACGGAAAGACGGACGTTCGCTTTACTCTCACGGGTAACGCTTACACTTACCACGTTGACGTTACGGATGCTTCCGGCGAAAACGCCTTCAAGGACGAAAACGGAGATGACCTTGCTTACGACATTGAATACGTAAAGACGAAATACGATACGGAATTTTCCGGCCCCTTTGAAGAGTTCCGCAACCTTTACTACGTTCTTATAACCCGTATGTTCGACGTAAGCATGGACGCTGTGGAGATCGACGATGAAAATCAATCTCCTGTATATACGCTTGAATCTCAGGTTATTATCCGCGACAGAAGCGAACAGTATTATAAATACGAAAGCAATGTAAGAGTTAGAGATGAAAATAACTCTTACATTACGGTTCAGTATCACGGTGGCAATGTTGTTGTATACAACCTCAAGGGTAAAACATCGAGCGGCACGACGCTCACATACGATAAAGCGTATTATAACGAGGAAGCGGGCAGATATTTCGTGAAGGAAGAAGATACTGCGGACGGCGAAGTTAAACCACGTTCTTACACTTACAGCGAAGATAACGAAGTTGTCCCCACATACCTCGCTCTCACGGATACGACGGCAGAATACACCGTTACAACGTATGAATATAAATTCTATGACCTTTACGACGAGATCGTTGCCGCAGACGGCACGGTAACTTCCGTTCTTAACCAAACTTATATGCTTGTTGTTCCCAACGCCGTAACGAGAACTTACCGCATTGAAGCGGACGGTTCCAGAATGCTCATCGATGAAGAAATGGCAGAGGGCGACAGCGTAGGTACGTATATTCGCCGCGTATCCGTTGAAAAGCTCATCTCCGACACGGCGAAGCTTTTGGCAGGCGAATCTATCGACAAATGGGCTGTTGACTAATTAAAAAGTAAAAATCCGCCGAATTTCGGCGGATTTTTTGCGGTATTACGAGGTGATGACATGAAAGAAGCTGAAAAAATAATACGCGAACGTCTTTTTTCCATGGGAGAGGAGGTCTATCGCGATTTTCAATCCGCGCTCATGCCGACGGTGGATAAATCCCGCGTTTTGGGTGTGCGCACGCCCGCTTTGCGCAAATACGCCGCGGAAATTGCAAAAACTCCCCTTGCTGCGTAATTTATGAGCGTACTTCCGCATGAATATTACGAGGAAAACAATCTTCACGCGTTCATTTTGGAAAAAATAAAGGATTATGACGCCGTCGTGCGTGCGCTCGACGCTTTTTTACCGTATGTCGATAACTGGGCGACTTGCGACTGCATGGCTCCGCGTGTGCTTGCGAAACACCCGCAGGAACTTTGCACGAAGATAGACGAATGGCTCCTTTCGGGAAAAACGTATACCGTGAGGTACGGCATAGGCGCGCTTATGCGCTATTATCTTGATGAAAATTTCAGGGAAGAATATCTTGCGAAGGTTGCGGGGATTGTGAGCGAAGAATATTACGTCAACATGATGATCGCTTGGTATTTTGCGACGGCGCTTGCAAAGCAGTATGACGCGACTCTTCCTTACCTTGAAAAGTACGTTCTTTCGCCGTGGGTGCATAACAAAACTATACAAAAAGCGTGTGAAAGCAACCGCGTTTGCGCGGAGCACAAGACTTATCTGCGCACGCTCAAGGTTAAATGAAAATGGAGTCTTGACATAGTCGCGGGTTTGCGGTATAATCTTATCGTACGGCATGAAGCCGCGCAAAAAGACACAAGTCTTAGAACCCCAAAACATAATTTTTATATGGATACTTCAAAGGTATCGCTTTCTCACAAGGGAAAACGATACCTTTTTGTTTTTGAAAGGAACATAAATGATAAACTCCACGCCAAAGAAAAATATATTATTTATAAAAAAACTCGTCTATTCCGCAATGTTTTTGGCGCTTGCGCTCATTTTGCCATTTTTTACGGGGCAGATCCCCGAAATAGGCAATATGCTTTGCCCCATGCACATTCCCGTTTTGCTCTGCGGCTTTGTTTGCGGAGCACCTTACGGCTTTTTGGTGGGAGCTGCCGCACCGCTTTTGCGATTTTTGGTGTTTCATGCTCCAACGCTTTTGCGCGCGCTCCCCATGTCCGCAGAACTTGCCGTTTACGGCTTGTGCGCGGGAATACTTTATAAGGTTTTCCCGAAAAAATCGCTGTTTGTATATGTTTCGCTTATCTGCTCTATGGCGGCGGGTAGAGCGGTATGGGGCGCAATAAGCCTCGTTATTGCGGGAGCAAGCGGCACGGAATTCGGTTTTGCCGCGTTTTGGGCGGGAGCCGTTGCAAACGCCGTTCCGGGGATAATTTTGCAGATAGCCTTTGTTCCCGCGGCGTTTCTTGCTCTGCGCCGCGCGGGTCTTGCACTGAACGAATAGAAAAAAGTGTGACGTGGCACACTTTTTTCTAATATAAGAAATTGCGCGCAGGAAGTGCGCAATTTTGCGTGTTCAAACAAAGTTTTCATTAGATAAAAATGCCTGCTTTCGGGCACTTTTGTAGTTGACGAAGTCAACTTTATTCCAGCTTTAACTCTTTCGGGAACGCTTCTTTACGCATGACACCCCACATTTTGTCTATGTAAGAGAGAGTATAGAAATTTTCGTAATAATGATAATAAAACGCGCCCTTGAGCGTCATGGAGTAAACGCCGTTTTTCTCCGTTACAAATCCGAGCAGCTTTGCGAGGAACAGCTCGAAGCCATACGATTTTTTTAGTGGCACGCCGAAGAATTTTTCAAAATCTGCGGCGTTTACCTTTGTGCTGTACGCCGTCCAGAAAAGATAATAAACCATTCTTTGGCGCAGAGAAAAACGTATTGTAAGCGATGTGGGGAGCTTTCCGCTATTTATACGCTTGATATATTCGTCAACGGAAAACGTGTTTATTTTGAAACTGTCTTTAAGGAGAGTTGTGGCGGAACAGCCGAAACCGAGGAAATTATCCCTTGTCATAGAGGAGTATCCGGCATTTTGTTCGCTTGAAAAAGTCCAAATGGAATTTCTCGCGTATCCTTTTTCGAAGCAATATTTTGTGATCTTATCGAGAATCGCGCGTTTTTGCTTTTTGCCCATGGCGGGAACGGTACTTTTCGTGAAAGTGAAATCAATAAAGGGGTAGATGGCAATGTGGTTTGCGCCTATCTCGAATGCTTGGTCTATGTCCGCTCTTAAATCTTCGAACGTCTGCGTCGGCAGGGCGAAGATAAAATCCATCGAAACGGTTTCAAATTTTATCTCTGCAAGCGCTTTTTCCATGGCGGATATATCTACGGCTTTGCGCCCCAATATATCTTGAAATTTTTCGCTGAACGACTGTATGCCGATGCTTATCTTTGTAACGCCCGCGTTTTTAAGCTCTGTAAGTACGGGAACGGTCACGTTATCGGGGTGAAGCTCCACTCCAATCCCTTCCGTTATCTCGAAATACTCGCCGAGAACGGAGATGATCTCCTCCATTCTGCCTGCGGCGAGCGCGGGCGTGCCTCCACCGAAATAGAGGCTCGTTGCTTTCTTCTTGCCGTTGAAAGACGAGCCTACAAGGCGTATCTCTCTCGTGAGCGCGTCGATATAGCGACGGCACTCCTCTTCGGAATACACGATCTTGCAGTAAGGGCAAAAATTGCATATGCTTTTGCAAAACGGAATGTGGACGTAAAGACCAAGGTCTTCACATTCACTGTAGGATAAGTGCTCATCGTATTCGCTCACGAAAGTGAACGGCTTTGTGGAACGCGTAAGCCACATTCTCGTTAAATTTGTAATAACGCTCATATACACACCTTAAATATATTTTAAATAGGTCTTTAACATTTCAAAAATTATCTTCACATTGCCTCGGAATAAAAGCGTGTATTCCGCAACGAAGAAATAGCCGCATTGCTCGCAAAGCCCCGGTACGTCTATACATCTGCCGCAGGTGCTCACCTTACCGTTTTCGATAACGACGCATTGGTGGCACGGTGTGGGAAATTTGTTGTTCACAAGATACGGGAACGCGCTTTTGAGGTTAAACACGGGCGCGCCCTCGTCCATCATGCGGCGGATGGTGTCGCAGCATTTTTTCTTTTCCTCGCGCGAAAGAGCCAGATCTTTTGTATCGGGATAAGGCGTGTGAAAATTGAAAGATACTGCTTTCACATTTTTGGTGTCCCGCGCAGCGCGGCAGACATGCTCCACTGTGTCCTTGTTTATCTGATTTATCGCCATGTAGAAACAAATGTTGCCGGACGTGGCGTCTTTTATATTTTCCATTATGGTGTCGTAAGTTTCTCCTCGGATAGTGTTGTGGCGCTCCCTGTCGCCATCGAGGCTGAGCAGGATAAGGTCAGCCTCCGGCAAGTCGATTGGAAAAGTTCCGTTTGTGACCACGTTTACGATGAGAAAACCCATTTCTTTCGCTTCGATAACGAGGTCGCGCAAGGTTTTTCCCGAGTCGCGCCAGAGGAACGTTTCGCCGCCGCAGAAAAAGAGGATGCGCACGCCCATACCGTAAAGCGTTTTCATCTCATTTTTCACTTGCTCATATGGGTGAATGACAGCAGTGATATTGTTTACGGAGCAATGCTTGCATTTCAAGTTACACTTGTCCGTGACGATTACCGTGCCGAGTATAGGCTGTTTTTTGCGGAAAAGAATGGTTTTTACCCCGAAAGCGGCAAAACGAAGAAATGACAATATTTTCAAAATACTCACCTCGCAGAATTTTGTGAATATATTCTACCATAAAATCTCTCTTTTTGCAAGAGAGGGGGAAATACGGCAAAAAACGCCCCAAAGGGCGTTTTTATTTGATGAAGTCAACTTTGTTTTGTAATAGGAAATTGCTTCGCACCTCTTCCGTCTTTTGCACCGCAAAATCTATCTTCCTCGAAGGGGAAGGCTTTTAAGCCGTGGGTTAAGCCTTCTCAAACCATTGGCTTGAATTTCGCTTTGCTCAAAGTCTGAGCGAATTAAAAAAGGCAATATATATGTTCGCATTTTGAGGCGAGAGGGTTAGAGTGCGATTTTTATATGAATTCTTCCGTAAACGTGCCATTTTCGAAAATTTTTACTGCTTTTCCGTCTTTAAAACCTGTGATGCTCATGTCGTCGGTGCCGATCATGAAATCGACGTGAATTTGGCTTTCGTTTATTCCGAGCGCGCGGCACTCTTCAAGCGTGCGCATGGCGTAATCGTCTACTGTGTCGATATAACCCGCGCCGAGCGCTACGTGGCAGCTCGCATTTTCGTCGAAAAGCGTGTTGTAGAAGAGAATACCCTGTTTTGCAATCGCGTTGCCTTGCGGCACGAGCGCGACCTCACCAAGCATTCTTGCTCCCTCGTCCGTTTCAAGCATGGATTTCAGTAAGTTGTAGCCGACTTCCGCAGAGAAATCTATGGCTTTGCCGTCCTTGAATGTGATAGAAAAATTATCGATAATCTGTCCGTGGTATGAAAGCGGCATCGTGGCAACGACTTTGCCCTCTGCTTTGCCTGCCATGGGGCTTATGAAAATTTCCTCGGATGGGATATTTGCGTTGAAATATTTGCCCGTTTTTGTGTATTCTCCGCAACCGCACCAGTGCGTTTCGGGAATGAGCCAAACGCGAAAATCCGTGCCGTTCGCGCTCTTATATTCGAGGCGGTCAAATTTGTATTTGTTAAGACGTTCGCACCTTGCGGTAACTTCCTCGTCGTGCTTTTTCCATGCTTCTATCGGGTCGTTGTCCTCATATACCTTAGCGCTTTCGAGTATGGCGCGGAGCAGCTTTTCGTACGCCGTATTTTCGTCATCGTTCGGGAAAACTACCTTTGCCCAAGCGCGGGAGGGGAACGCGGCTACGACCCATTTTTCCATTCCTTCCGCCATATCGACGTATTTTTTGAATTTTTTATATCTGCATTTTGCCGCGGCGTCGTACTTTTTGCGGTCTATACCGTCGAGCGAGTTTGGAGAGTCGCTGTCGATATAAATGCGTATAGGCTTTTTAGTGGCTCTGTAACGCATTTTTGCCGTTTGCCACGGATAGATGCGGTTGAAATCCTTGGCTGTTTGATATTCGCAGTCGAGTTTCGTTATTTCGTCATAAAACCATTCCACTCTAACACCCGCCGCGCCCGCAAGGTAACATTCCTTTGCGAGCACTGTGATGAAATCGTGTATTTCAACGGAGGCGTTAATAACAACTTCTTCGCCTTTTTCAATGTTGGCGCCTACGCGCGCGATAAGACGCGCGTATTTTTCTATGAGTTTTTCGTACATTTTTTACTCACCTTTGTTTTTGGGGTTGAGAACGTTGCCTTTTTCATCTACGAATGTCGTATTTTCGAGCTGAAGCCCAAAATTGCGGCGGAACGCGGCGCGGAATTCGTCGCGCAGGCGCGCCTGCTCAATCTTTTCCTCGTCCGTAAGGCCTTCTGTTTTTGCCTTACGAGCGAGAAAATTTATTCTGTCTGTAAGTTCGCTCATGCTTATTATGTCCTTAAAATTTTTTATTTTGCGAAATTCGATTTTCAGTCTTCTATTATGACGGATTTCATTCTCTGCTCGAGGAGGGGTTTGTCGCTGAAATTCGTTTTAACGCCTGCGATCTCGTCAAGAGTTTCAAAACCATCCGTCATCTTGCCAAACGCGGCATATTGACCGTCGAGGTGGGGAGCGTCGGCGTGCATGATGAAGAACTGGGAGCCTGCGGAGTTGGGGTCGTATGCGCGAGCCATAGAGATAACGCCGCGCGTGTGTTTGAGGTCGTTTGCAACGCCGTTTGCTGCAAATTCACCTTTGATCGCATGACCGGGACCGCCCATGCCTGTACCTGTGGGATCGCCACCCTGAATCATAAATCCTGCGATAACGCGGTGAAAAATAAGTCCGTTATAAAAACCTTTCTTAGCAAGGTCCGTGAAGTTTTTGACCGTGATGGGGGCTTTTTCGGGGTAGAGTTCAAGCGTCATTTTGCCGCCGTTTTCCATTTCAATAATAGCTTTCATTTTGTTTTACCTTCCTTTTGAAAAAATATTTAACATATCTATTGTATCATTTTCTGCTCGTGAATACAATCCTTTTTTATCACGGTAAAGGCAAAAATATACGCGCAGAAGAAAAGAAGCGCAAAATTTGCTCCGCTGTAAAACAGAACGTATACCGAAAGCACCCATGCGAAAAGCAAAAACACCATTGAAGCAGCGTGAAGCGCACGCTCTGCCGCCGTTATACCGAAAATGGACGCGACAATGGCTCGCAGTACCCGCCAACCGTCGAACGAGGGAAGCGGCAAAAGGTTCATTATTCCCAAAAACGCGGAGAAAAGAAGCACCTCCGTGCCGAAAGAACCGCCCCGAAAAAAGCCTATGACGGCATATGCAAAGCTTGCCATTGGCCCGCAGATCGCGACGAATGCTTCTTCACCGTAAGTTTTCGGCGCGGAAAAGCCGAGCGTTATGCCGCAGGGCGTGACGCGCACGCTCTGCACGCGCTCCCCGCAAAAAATTGCGGAGATGAGGTGCGCCGCCTCATGCACAAGTACGGAAGAAAGAATTGATATGCGCGCCGTTTTTTCGCAGACGAAAAAGAGCAGGAAAAGCCCCGCCGGCGCGAGGGGTTCTATGTAAAAGGACGGTTTTTTCATAAAAGCTCCTTTGAATGTTTCAAAAACGCTTGAAAGCGTTTTTGGGGATTTTTACCGCTTTTCTTTTTGAAAGAAAAGCGTCGGAAAAGAAGCAAAAAGCCCTTAGTGCTAACAGTTTTATACCCTTTTATAGCGAGTTCAAATTTATAATGTTTAGCCAAATTCTCACTTTGCAAAGTGCTAACAAATCTATTGCCTTTTTTATTCCGCAAAATTTTTTAATGTAGCGAAATTCAAATTCTGCGAATTTGAAGGCGTGGCTCGAAGGGCGAACTTCGCTTTACCCGCTGGTGCGAGAAAAAGTTGCATATAATAGTTCAAGAGTTATTAACAAAAAACCTCTTCTGTCAAACTGCGTTTGACACCTTCCCAAAAGGGGAAGGCTTACGTGTTTTCCGTAAAAACAATATTTTTCGCTATTACCACGGTTATGGGCAAAAATATCACGCCGATCACGCCGAAAAAGCTATATCCCGCGTAGACCGCGGCGAGCGATATAAGCGGGTGTACGCCGAGGTTTTTGCCCATGATCTTCGGCTCGCAGAACTGACGTACGAGCGTTACCACTCCGTAAAGAATAGCCACGCCGATGCCAAGACGGAAATCCCCGCTCAAAAAGCCGTATACCGCGTATGGCACGAGCACGGTTCCACTGCCGAACACGGGCAGAATGTCTATAAAAGCTGTCACCACGCCGAGCAAGAGCGCATATTTTACGTCGATTATAAGAAAACCTATCGTTAGCTCCGTTGCAGTTATGAGGAAAATGATAAGGTTTGCTCGAACGTATCTGCCGACGGTAGAAAGAGATGCCCGTTTGAACTTCGTCAGCGCGGCGAACGGCGCACGTGAAAGATGCTTTTTGATAAAAGCACTCATTTCGTCAAAATCAAGGCAGAAATATATGCACGAAAGCAGCGTTGCAGCAGAGAAAAACAGAATTTTGGGAATAGCGGAAAAAACATATCCCACAAAAGCGGGTATTTTCGTGGTTATGCCGGAAACAATATTCTTGACGGCATCGGTGATAAGCTCCGCGAGCTTTTCGCGGAACTCCACGGTTCCGTCAAGCGCACCGGGAAATATTTTTGCAAGAAAGTCATCGAGCTTTTGCGAAAAACCCATCGCGGTCGCCATGATATCCTCTTTGTTTTCCAGGATACCGCGCGCAAAAGAGGAGAGCTCTCCGATAAGCTTTGAAACGCAGACGGAAACGGCACACGCACAAGCCAAAAGCAGAGCAAGGCCCAAAAAAACGGCGACGAATTTTTTTGAAAATCCCGTTTTGCTTGAAAGATATGCGGCTGGGCGGCGAACGGCGCATGCTATAAAAAAAGATATCGCAAATGGAAGAAGAACTGGAAAAGCGTATTTGAAGAGGAAATATATCCCCGCAAACGTAAGTATTATATAAAAGACTATACAAAAAATTTTTTTGTAAGGTTCTTTGGGCAAAAAGTCCATTTTTCCCTCCGAATATTTTTACATTTAAAGCGCTAACATTTCTGTGTTTCGGTTGACAAAATTGTTTCTTTGTGATATTATTTATAATATGTACAAATATGTAGTTTTATTCGGAGGATTTAAATATTATGAAAAAACTTATATCTTTGCTTATGGCGGCAACTTTCCTTATTTGCGCTCTCACTTCCTGCGGCGGCACCACCACTCCTACCGACGATACGACGGTAACGACAGATGCAAACGGCAGCTCCGGTGACAGTGCAACGACAGGTTCCGTTGTAAAACCTTCTGACGACAGCCTTACTCCCGGCTCTATTAAATTCGAACCCGTTACTTCCACTTCCGGAAATATGATCGCAATTCAGCATTACACCGAAAACATTAAAAACCTCATTATCGGCGACACATATACAGATACAGACGGAACTGTATATACTGTTTACAGCGTTGGTATCGGCCCCGGTTACAAGGTTTGCGACGCTTACTCATATAGCCTTGAATCTCTCGTAGTCAGAGGCGGTAATACAAAGAAAGTTGAAGGCTACTCTTTCCAGAACGCTCCCAGCCTTGTTGCCGTTTCCATCGGCGAAGGCGTTGAAACTATCGGTGACCTTGCGTTCTTCAGATGCACGGCTCTTGAAACACTTGAACTTCCCTCCACGCTTACGTCTATCGGCGGCAGCGCGTTCCAGGGTTGCACAAGTCTTACTGAGCTCGTTATACCCTCCGGCGTTACAAGCATCGGCAACTCTGCTTTCGGCAGCTGCACATCTCTTACAAAAGTAACGCTTCCTTCTCGTTTCAACGATGAAACGATGCTCAAAGATATCTTCCTTTCTCAGTACAAGAGCATTCAGTTCACATTCGTTGACTGAGTTTGAAATTTTATAAGCAAACGGAACCACTCTTTCATACAATGATAAAAAAGTATGAAAGGGTGGTTTTTTTGACTATTTATACAGTAAAAAGCGGAGATACGCTTTATTCGGTTTCGCAGGAGTTCGGTGTGCCTGCGGGACTTATCGCCGTTTGGAACGCAATTCCCGAGCCGTATACGCTCGTCACGGGGCAGAGCTTGCTCATCTTAACGCCCCGCGCTCTATATACCGTGCGCGATGGCGATACATACGCATCTGTTGCGGAAAGCACGGGTGTGAGCACGCGAACTCTTTTTGCGAATAACCCGAATCTTTTGGGAGGCGTCGCGCCGCTCTACGCGGGGCAAACGCTTGTTATCTCTTTTGAAGAAACGCCGGATTCATCGGTGACGATGAACGGTTATGCTTACCCGTTTATAGAAACTGGAAACCTTTATTATTCTTTGCCGTATCTTTCTAATCTTATTCCGTTCACTTACGGGTTTACCGCGCAGGGCGCGCTCGTGCCGCTGGACGACGAACGCCTTCTTGATGCCGCGCGCGGGGGCGGTTCCGGTGCGCTCATGCACCTTTCCACGCTTACGGAAAATGGGACTTTTTCCTCTGAACGCGCTGTGGCTCTCTTTTCCTCGCCCGCCGCTATGGATACTCTTGCAAAAAACGTGCTGGAAACTATCCGCGCAAAGGGATATCGCGGGCTTGACATAGATTTTGAGTTTATTCCCGGTACGGTTGCGGCAGATTACGCCGCGTTTATCGAAAGATTGCGCCTGCTCCTCAACCCGGAGGGGTACAGCGTTATCGCCGCACTCGCTCCGAAAACGAGCGATACCCAACCGGGCGTGCTTTATGAGGGGCATGATTATGCGCTTATCGGTGCGGCGGCAAACGCGGTTTTGCTCATGACTTACGAATGGGGCTATACGTACGGCCCACCCATGGCGGTGGCTCCCGTTCCTGCGGTAAGGCGTGTGCTGGACTACGCCGTGAGCAAGATACCGCCCGAAAAAATATACATGGGGCTTCCCAACTACGCTTACGATTGGATACTGCCGTATAAGCAGGGTTACACGCGCGCCACGCTCGTCGGAAACGACGAAGCCGTTGATATTGCACGCCGTTTCGGCGCAGAGATAAAGTTTGACGAGGAATCGAAAACGCCTTATTTCAATTATTACGACGGGGGCGTTCAGCACGAAGTTTGGTTTGAAGACGCTCGCAGTATGCGCGAAAAGTTTGCGCTCATAAAGGAATACGGATTTGCGGGCGGAGGATATTGGAACGTGATGCGCAGGTTCAACCAAGGATTTTTATTGCAAAACGTGACGTTTGAGGTTGCGGAGTAAATAAAAAAAGTGTGCGTGAGCACACTTTTTTTATTTATAGGAAATTGCGCGCAATTCGTGTGTAATTTCGATCGTTTACATAAGAGGCGCAAATGCTCGCAGAATGGAATCAAACAAACGCCCCAAGAATGTGCGTTTTTTCGCTTTTGTTATTTCTTCGCTGACGGTTATCATATCGAGAGTGTCATCGCGCACGCTGAAAACGGAGTTTGTTCCCGTCATGAGTACGCCACATTCAAAATGGAGATAAAGACTGCGGAAATCCATGTTTATCGTGCCGACAACGGCCGTTCTGTCATCGCAAACGAATGATTTTGCGTGAACAAACCCGGGGGTATATTCGTAAATTTTAACTCCTGCCGCGAGAAGCGCGGGGTAATATGAGCGCGTCAAGCGGTAAACTATCTTTTTATCGGGGATTCCCGGGGTAATTATACGCACATCTACACCGCGCTTTGCCGCGAAAATGAGCGCGTTTTTCATCTCGTCGTCGATAACAAGGTATGGCGTGCAGATGTAAACATATTTTTCCGCTTGAGAAATGATATCGAGGTATACGTTTTGGGAAATGGGCTCGTCATCAAGCGGGCTGTCGCTGTACGGCTGAACAAATCCTTTGCCTGTGAATTCCCCCACATGGTAAGTTTCGGGGCGATAAACGCTGAAATCTTCTTTCGTGCCGTTTATCGCGTTCCACATATGCAGGAACATATACGTAAAGCTCCACGCCGCCTTGCCATGCATCATCACGGCGGTGTCTTTCCAATATCCGTAGGGATGAGTGATGTTCATATATTCATCAGCAAGGTTTATGCCGCCTGTGAACGCTGTGTGACCGTCAACGACCAAAATCTTTCTGTGGTCGCGGTTGTTCATGACAACGCTGATGAACGGAACGAAAGAGTTGAAAACGGCGCATTTTATGCCCATCGAGTTTAGTTTGAGGTTATATCCCGTCGGCAGTTTGCTGACAGACCCGACATCATCGTAGATAACGCGCACATCAACTCCCTCTTCGGCTTTCTTTTTTAAAATTTCGAGAATGGAGCTCCAGACCTTGCCTTCTTCGATAATGAAATACTCGAGGAAGATAAAGTGCTCTGCCTTTGAAATCTCCTCTATGATATGAGGGAAAAGCGCTTCGCCCGAGGAAAAATATTCCGTTTCCGTGTCGCCGTAAACGGGGTAGCTTGTGCGCAAAAGGTAAGACGCGCGCGAAGCGTCGCGTCCCTCTATCTGCTCAAGGACGTCTTCGTCCTGACGCAGGTCGTGCTCCTTTAAATTTTTAACGAGGACTTCCTCCGATTTTTTAAATCTTTTGCGCAAATATTTGCTTGGGCGTTTGTTGCTGTAAAGCAGGTAGATGAGCACGCCGAAAAGCGGGAAGACCATGATCGGCAATATCCACGCCAGCTTATACGATGGGTTTGTGTCTTTGTTTATAATATATATTACAACAAAAACGCCGATAACGCTGAAAACGGCGTTTATGCGGGGAAAGATGCTCGATACTTGGAAAAGCATCATCACCCACCAAATAATCTGCAACGCGATGAGAACGCTTGTAATAACTTTTCTGGTTAAAATTTTACTTAAAAATTTTTTCATTTTTATTTAACAATAAAAATCTCCGTGTCCTTAGGATATTTTTCTACGGTGAGTTCGCGGAATCTTTCCTGTATCGAGCCGCCGAGAGCATCAAGTACGGGAGCTTCTGTGTGGTAATGACCCGCGGTAATGAGGCAAAGTCCGCGCGCTTTCGCCTCAAGCATAACGTTATATGTAACTTCACCGGTTACAAGCACGTCTGCACCGCAGGCTATGGCGGAATCTACAAAATCTTTTCCTCCGCCGCCGAGCAGAGCTATCATGCGGACTTCTTTTTTACCTCCGATGGCGCTGACAGCGTCTGCACCGAGCGCTTCACAGACCATGCCGCAGAACATACGGAAATCCATGGGTTTGGGAAGCACGCCGAATCTGCCGAGCTTTTCTCCCTCGGGGCCGAATGGGACCGCGCCGATAACGCCAAGGCGTTTTGCAAGCATATCGTTTACGCCGCCGCTTCGCGCGTCAAGGCGCGTGTGAAAGCTCATGACGGAAACCCCGTTTTTTGCAAGATAAAGCGCGCGGCGCGCCACAGGGTCCGAAACGGAGAGCGCGTGCAGCGGTTTGAATATCAATGGGTGGTGCGTTACGATAACGTCGAAACCGTTTTCCACTGCGTATTCCGCAACCTCGTCCGTGGCGTCGAGCGCGAGAAGAACCTTCTGCGCTTTTGCAAAAAGGTCGGGGCAGAGCATGAGCCCATCGTTATCCCATTCGCAGGAAAGAGAGCGGGGAATAGTTTCGTCGAGATAGTCATATAATTCTTTCACTGTTGCCATAAATCACACTTCCTTTTCTTTTAATACGAGCGAGAGGAGCGCTTCTTCCGCGGAAGCGTCTGCTCCGCCTTCGCGCATACCGTTTATTTTTTTTGAAAGAGTTGCTGCGGTTTTTTCGCAGAACGCGGAAAAAAGCGCGGCGTTTTCTTTTTTGTCTTCGATGTTTTTTTTGCCGAGCAGAAGGGAAAGAGGAGTGTATTCGCTCTTTTTGCCGTGGTATTCGGCGCAGATTATTTCGTAAATGCGATCGTCTTCGCGCGCAAGTGATTCTCCGACTATATGAAATCCGCTTTCACAGAGATATCTTCTCAAGTCGGGCGCGTTGCGCATGGGTTGGAGGATAAGGCGGATATTTCCGTTTTTGATGAAATCCGATTTTTCTAGAATTTCACAAATGAGCGCGCCGCCCATGCCCGCGATAACGATGTCGGTTTTGCCGCTTGACATTATCCCGCAAAGCCCATCTGTGTGGCGCACTTCGATTTTTTCGGTAAGACCACATTCCGCTATATGCTTTCGCGCGCTTTCGCAAGGACCTGCGTGAACGTCGGAGGCAAGCGCACGGTCTATTTTGCCATTTTCGGCGAGGTATATAGGCAGATAGGCGTGGTCCGTGCCCACGTCGATAAGATATGTGCCGCCGCGCACAAAGCGGGCAACGGCGAGAAGTCTGCTTGTAATTTCCAATTTATTTTACCTTTCAAAGAAATCCCTCTCTTCCCAAAGGAGCGGGAAAAGGGGGATTTTGGTCGTGCTGCTTACTTTCCCTGGGGAAAAGTAAGCAAAGAACTTTTCTCAAATGTAATGTCGTGGCAAAAAGCCGATTATTTTGCGAGGAACGCGTTGATTTTAGCAACGAGTTCGTCTGCATCTGTGCCGTGAACCGCGCAAGCCATTTCAATGCTTTCGCCGCGAGCGGAAGGACAGCCGAGGCAGTGCATACCGATCTCAAAGAAAAACTGAGCCGTGTCGGGAGCCATATCGAGAACATCGCCGATGATAGATTCTTTTGTTACCTGCATTTTAAAAAATTCCTCCGTGAAAAATATAAATATACAATTACAATTATACTTTCCCGGTGGACGCTTGTCAATACATTTTTTGCGCTTTTTCGTGTTTTGAAACGTGAAAAAATAAAAATATGTGAATGTTTTACAAAGCTAAAGGGAATTTTTCTCTGTTGTTTGAAAAAAATATACAATTTTTTTCTTGTAATGTGAGAAATTTTACTATATAATTATATCAATAGCCGATGTTTCTTCGGCTGTGTATTTTCTCAGATAAGGAGCTTTAAAATTATGGCTAAAATCCCCGCAAAAGATATAAGAAACGTATGCTTGCTCGGTCACTCCGCGGCAGGTAAAACAAGTATTGCAGAAGCAATGCTTTATATATCGAAACAGACAGAAAGACTCGGTAAGGTTGAAGACGGCAACACCGTTCTCGATTACGATACTGAATCCATAAAGAGAGGCTTCTCCGTTTCCATGTCCGTTGCAAACATGATGTGGAAAGACGCGAAAATCAACCTTTTGGACACGCCCGGATATTTCGATTTTTCCGGTGAAGTTATGGAAGCGCTTCGCGTCGCCGCGTCCGCTCTCGTTGTTGTAGACGGTAAAGCAGGCGTTGAAGTAGGCACGGAGCTCGCCATGGACTATACTGCGGAAGCAAATATTCCGCGTGCGTTCGTTATCAACAAGGTTGACGACACCGAAGTTAAATTTGAAAAAGTATTCAAACAGATACGCGATACGTTCGGTCATACCGCTTGTCCCATGTTCATTCCCGTAAACGAGGGCGACGGCAAGGAAGGTATCCTCGACCTTATCAACCTCTGTAAATATACATACAAAAAAGACGGCACGCGCGAAACTGAAGCTATTCCCACAGAATATGAAGGAAAAGTTGAAACTTACCGCGCAATGCTTATGGAATCTCTCGCTGAAACGAGCGATGAACTTATGGAAAAATTCTTCGAGGGCGAAAAATTTACTCACGAAGAAATTATCGAAGCGCTTTCCCAAGGCTTCCTTTCCGGTGCGGTTGCCCCCGTACTCTCTGTTTCCGCAACGAACCTTTGGGGCATCAGACTCTTGCTTGACACGATAGTTGATACGTTTCCCAGCCCCATTTCCCGCCGCGCGGAAAAGATAACTACGAATGACGGCGAAGAAAAAGATTTCCGTATCAAAGAAGCCGGCAATACATCCCTCTTTGTTTTCAAAACAGTTGCCGATCCGTTCGTTGGCAAGATGTCTTATTTCAAGGTTATGACAGGCGAACTCCGCCGCGATATGACTCTTGCAAACCTCACAACCGGCGGTTATGAAAAGCTTTCTCATATCTACACACTCTGCGGCAAGAAGCAGACAGAGGTAGATACTCTTTGCGCGGGTGATATCGGTATGACAGCGAAGCTCGCAAATACGAATACAAACGATACACTCGCCGCAGAACTCGCAATGCCGAAATATACGAAGATCAAATTCCCGCAGTCCTTCATGCAGATGGCTGTAAAACCCAAATCAAAGGGCGACGAAGACAAGATCGCAAATGGTATCAACAAGCTTCTTGAAGAAGACCTCACTCTCAAATACGAAAATAACGCGGAAACAAAAGAACAGGTTATCTACGGTCAGGGCGATATCCACTTTGATGTTACTGTTGCAAGACTTAAATCCCGTTTTGGCGTATCCGTTGACCTTTCAAAGCCGAAGATCGCTTACCGCGAATCTATCAAGGGCAGAGCAGATACGGAAGCGAAATATAAGAAACAATCCGGCGGTCACGGTCAGTACGGTCACATCAAGATCGTATTCTCCGCTCCGGAAAAAGAGGGACTTGAATTCACGCAGTCCGTTGTAGGCGGCACGGTTCCGAAGAACTTCTATCCCGCAGTTGAAAAAGGCTTGCTTGATTCTATGCAGCAGGGTATTTTGGCGGGCTTCCCGATGATAGGCCTTAAAGCCGACCTTTACGACGGCTCTTATCACCCCGTTGACTCCTCCGAAATGGCGTTCAAGGTTGCCGCTAACATGGCTTATAAAGCAGGTCTTGTTAAAGCGAAACCCGTTATCCTCGAACCCGTTGGCAAGCTCTTTGTTTACGCTCCCTCCGATATGCTTGGCGATATTATGAGCGCTATCAACAAACGCCGCGGCAGAGTTCTCGGTATGGAACATACGGATAAGAAGGGCGAACAGGTTATCGAAGCGGAAGCTCCGTTCGGTGAAATGAGCGATTTTGCTACACAGCTCCGCGCTATTACACAGGGCAGAGGCAAATATACGTTCGAATTTGAAAGATATGAAGACGTTCCCGAAATGATCGCGCAAAAGATCATTGCAGAAGCAAACGCAAACGCGTAATATATTAAAAACTCTCGTCGAAAGACGAGAGTTTTTTGCGCCATAAAACGCTATGTGTTTTATAAAATTTATTTTATAAACTTTTTCTTTCAATGGCTTCATGATTTTACCTCAAAAAATTATACAATAAAACCATATAAGGTATTGGCAAGTACGATAAAGTAGGATAATATAAGATTGTCAAAAAAGGACGATAATATGTTCGGCGCAAATCATTATAATTATGCAAAAATTAAAGACCGCATCGCTGCGGTCTTTAATAAATTGTGGAATGTTTAAGAAAGTGTAGCCGTGAACGCGCCGTTTTCAAAATCTATGGTGATCGTTGTGTCTGGCGCTATATCGCACTCTATCATCTTGCGCGCGATAAGCGTTTCGATGTTAGCAGAGATAAATCTCTTTATCGGGCGCGCACCGTATACGGGATCATAAGATTGATCTATTATTTCTTCAACTGCGGTAGGGCGAACATCGATCTTTACGCGGCGCTCTTCGAGGCGGGCGGCGATCTCCGCAATTTTAAGCGATACTATGCCGCGAATATTTTCCTTGGTGAGCGGACGGTAGAAGATTATCTCGTCAAGTCTGTTGAGAAATTCGGGGCGGAAGCTGCGTTTGAGCAGTTCGTTTACGCGCGCACGCGCGTCCGCACTTATATCTCCGCCTTCGGTGATGCCGTCGAGAATGATGTCCGATCCGAGGTTTGAGGTGAGAATGATGATAGTATTCTTGAAATCCACCGTTTTGCCGTGGCTGTCCGTAATTCTGCCGTCGTCAAGCACCTGCAAGAGTACGTTGAAAACGTCAGGGTGCGCTTTTTCAACCTCATCAAAGAGAACCACTGAGTACGGTTTACGGCGAACTGCTTCCGTAAGCTGACCGCCTTCGTCATAGCCGACGTATCCGGGAGGCGCTCCGATAAGGCGGGAGACTGAATATTTCTCCATGTACTCGCTCATATCGATACGCACAAGGCTCTTTTCATCATCGAATAGCGCCTGAGTGAGCGCCTTTGCAAGCTCTGTCTTGCCGACGCCTGTGGGACCGAGGAATAGGAAAGAGCCGACGGGGCGACGAGGGTCTTTTATGCCCGCACGGGAACGGAGAATTGCGTCGCTGACTTTGCGTACTGCCTCGTCCTGACCGATAACACGCTCGTGGAGTACAGAATCGAGGGAAAGGAGCTTGTTTCTTTCGCCCTCAACGAGTTTGGAAACAGGAATGCCCGTCCAGCGGGAAACGATCTTTGCAATCTCGTCGTCCGTAACTTTGTCGCGCAAGAGAGTGTTTTTCTGTGTTTCGGCTTTCTTTTCTTCCTCTTCAAGTTCTTTTTGAAGCTGGGGAAGTTTGCCGTATTTGAGCTCTGCTGCTTTGGCAAGGTCGTAATCGTTCTGAGCTTTTTCAATCTGACTGTTTACGTCTTCGAGCTGCTCACGTATCTTCTGAACTTTTTCGATACTCTGCTTTTCGTTTTCCCACTTTGCTTTCATTTCGTTCATCTGCTCGCGCAGTTTTGCAAGCTCTTCCTTGATCTCGGAAAGATGCTCTATTGCGAGCTTGTCTGTTTCCTTGGAAAGCGCGGCTTCTTCGATCTCAAGCTGCATTATCTTGTGGGATATCTCGTCCATTTCCGTCGGCATGGAGTCCATTTCTGTTTTGATGAGCGCGCACGCTTCATCGATAAGGTCTATGGCTTTATCTGGGAGAAAACGGTCCTGGATATATCTGTTCGAAAGAGTTGCGGCAGAGATTATGGCACTGTCCAAAATCTTCACGCCATGGTAAACTTCGTATCTTTCTTTAAGACCGCGCAGAATTGCTATCGTGTCCTCAACTGTCGGTTCTTCGACCATGACAGGCTGGAAACGGCGTTCAAGCGCCGCGTCTTTTTCGATATACTGGCGGTATTCGTTGAGAGTCGTTGCGCCGATACAGTGGAGCTCGCCGCGCGCAAGCATAGGTTTGAGTATATTGCCCGCGTCAAGCGCGCCGTCCGTTTTGCCTGCGCCGACTATAGTGTGAAGCTCATCTATAAAGAGGATGATCTTTCCTTCCGAGGATTTTACCTCATTGAGCACGGCTTTGAGCCTTTCTTCAAATTCGCCTCGGAATTTAGCGCCCGCGATAAGCGCGCCGAGGTCAAGCGAGAAAATGGTACGGTCTTTGAGGTTATCCGGCACGTCGCCGCTGACGATACGCAGAGCCAAACCTTCCGCAATGGCGGTCTTGCCGACGCCGGGTTCACCGATGAGGCAGGGGTTATTCTTCGTTTTACGCGAAAGTATGCGGATAACGTTGCGAATTTCTTCATCTCTGCCGATAACGGGGTCGAGTTTGCGTTCGCGCGCACGCTCTACAAGGTCTGTTCCGTATTTTTTGAGGACGTTGTACGTGTCTTCGGGGTTGTCACTCTGAACTTTTTGGTTGCCGCGAATCTTTTTGAGCGCGTCAAGCACTTTTCCAAGGGTGATACCGTGTGAATCGAGCATTTTCTTGATTCCGTCCGAAGGACGCTCCATAATACCCAAGAGCAGGTGCTCGACGGAGATATATTCGTCTTTCATCTTTTCGGCTTGTTTTTCGGCTTCGGTGAGCGCTTTGTCAAGCGCGCCCGAAACGTATATACGGCTTGGGTCGTAACCGCCGCCGCTGACTTTCGGAAATTTTGTTATAGCCGCGTCAAGCGCGCTGGCTATATTTTCGGGAGCTGCGCCGATATTTTTGAAAATTTCGCCCACGAGTCCGCCCTGCTGAGATACCAGAGAATAGAGAAGGTGCTCTTCTTCAACGGAGTTATTGCCGTTTTCTGCGGCAACGGACTGCGCGGAGCGGAGCGCTTCGAGCGATTTTTGTGTGAATTTTTCTGCATTCATATATTTATTCCTCCTTGTAATAAGAGTAAAATATTTTGCCTGTGGCAAAATGTGAGATATTACGCGAATGTCGAGTTTATGCTAGATTATTTCGCTGTTTTTTAAAAGGTAATCGTAGTACATCGCGGAAATCTTGCGCACAGCGTCATCGCCGTCTGCAAAATATGTTTTCATCGCGCTGTCAAACAGGGAAATGTATTCTGCGATCATTTCTCCTGCGGAAAGACTGCTTTTTGCTTTTGCGCTCGGCACAGGGCTTTCGCGAAGGATTATTGGCCGGTGGAAAACGCCGTCTTCAAATTCATTTTGCCCGGAAAAGCCGTAACGCGCTTCAATACTTGCCCATATATTATAAAAATGAAGCATTTCCAAAATGAGCGCGGAGTTTTGGGTTCTTGTAGAAACTCTTATTTCACCTTGGGCGCCTTTTGGCTCACGGTAAAGCTCCACGGCGTATTTGACTGTGGGATTATATTTATAGGAAAGAGCTGAGCGCAGGGACATGACCGAGGGGGTGGGGGGAGCAAGTTCACGAAATGTTTCTCCTGCGTAAAGCAGCGAAGCGAGTTCGTCAAAAATATCTCCTATTCTTTTTTCGGGGGTTGTCAGCGAAACGTATTCAGCCAGGATTTGATTTATCATGTTGGAACGGTTAGTGTTTTTGATATATGCGAGTCTGTCAACTTCCGCTATAACGTCATCGGAAAGAACGACGGAGTAAACGCTTTTTTTCATGTTTTGCACCTCTGTTTCTTCTATGTAAATATTGTAGCATTGATTATATAATTTGTCAATGATTTTATATAAAAATTCATACAAAATTAAAAAGTTAATCAATATATTTTTTCTTGTAAAGAGAAATAAAACGGTATACGCGAGCGTATATATAAGCGTATATATATAAAATGAAGAATTTTGTGAAAAACGCTTTTTTAGTTCGTTTATTCCTTTGAAGAGACCTTATTTTTGTGTTGAATTTTATCACAAGGCAAAAATTGGCGTAGTAAAAGGAGAATTGAATTAAAAAAATATATTGACACCAAAGACTAAAAATGGTATTATGGGTATAGTTATACGTGTCTTTAATGTCGAAATTCTGAATTTTGATGGGAATTTTAACATTTTGGTAACAAATGGTCCGAAATTCCTCGATTTTGCCCGTTTTGACACAAAGAAACAAAAATTTTTTAGGGGGAAAGAACTGTGAAAAAATCAATTTTACGTATTGTTTCCATGGTTTTGTCGATTGCAATTATCGTTGGCTGTATCAACATCGGCGTTTTTGCTTCGGATAATTCGGGAACAGTTGTACTCTCAGGTTCTACATCGGTAACAACGACCGATGCAAAAATTATTGCCGGATATGCAGGCGACTTTTTGTCTGATGGCGAAAAAGCTGTTTTGCATTGCACGGCACTTGTCGGAAGCGAACACATTATAACAGCTCCGACAGATGATGATAAGGCAGATCTTATCATTATAGACAAAGAAAATAAGAAAGTTGAAGTAAAGAACTATGTTGCTGGCAACTATACTTGGAAGCCTGCAAAGGTTCAGTTGGTTTACGGCAACAACCAGACTTCTGAAATCACTCTTGACGCAAATGGCAAGGGCTCTTTCGAATGCGATTCCAACAACTACAGTATCGAAGTTACATATGTTGTTTCCGTTGCTATTGCTGACGAAATGGTTGATAAGCTCGTAAAAGCTCCTGCTTACCTTGCCAATGGTATCGTTAACATGGATGATGTTGCGGCACTTGCAGGGGACATTGAGCTTGTTGAAGCTGCAATTCCCGAACTTTACAAATTGCACACACCTGGTATTTCATTTGGCTCCGGCAGTGTAAGCCTTACTGGCAATACTCGTGATGCTATGGGCAATCTCTACGCAGAATACACGGCAAACGGCAATAAGCTTGAGATATCCAAGCTTATCGCAGAATATAACGCTGCCGAAAATAAGGTTGAGTATATGCTCGCTAACGGTGCAAAAGCCAAAGAAGCTTTTGAAAGAATTCGCGATATTATTGAGGTTCTTGTTGATGCAGAGTCAGGTTTTAGAACTGTTCTTGGCCAGCTTGATCTTCTTGTACAACTGGGATATGTAGGCGCAGCAGAGGCTACGTTATACAAAAACGGCTTTAATTCCCTTGTAAGCGTTAGCAACAAGTTGAGTACAGTTGATTCCGCTAATTGGGAATTCATCAACCACAACCTCATCAAGTCCACAGCTACAACAGCAGAGCTTTCCGCTCTTAACGATGCTGTCGTTGCACTTGCAGAGGGTGGCACGGTTCCTTATGTTGCAGTATCTTTTATGCCTGAATATCCTGCTGCTTCTGTAACACTTAAACAGGGTGTTGACCAGTTTAACGTAACTGTTAAAGTTCAGGCAAACGTTGTTAAGGGCGACGTTGCGGACAATGCAACGCTCACACCTGTAGTTTCCGAAAAGACAGTTGTTGTTACGCTTGACAAGGGCGCGGCAAAGGCTGATGTTATCGCAGCTATCAAAGAAACGGGCGTTATTACCGACGCTATTACTGCTTGGGCTGCTGACGAAACAACAAAGTCTTATAAAATCAATGAAACAAATTATGCTATAGTTGACTACAATAAGCTTGGTGACACACTTACAAGCGATATAGTTTGTACAGTAATATTTGAACCCGTTAAATATGACCTTGATTTCTGCGGCACAATTACAAGTGTTCCTTATGGCTATGTTCAGACACTTAAAACATATGCTCAGGAAAACTTCGACGGTTCCAAGTCTTACGACTATAAGGTAAACGGCGAACCTATGCGCGAAGGTCTTACATATCGCGTAACAGGTAACACAGTTATCACTCGTACAGAAGGTAAGGCAACAACGGGATATATCTTCCGCGAAGTTATTGCTAACAGCTACTTCCCCGGAACAGAATATAGTGACGGCGCGAAATCCATCCTTTATTATACAGCTATCAAGAGCGACAAGATCTACTACAGAACACCCGTAGGTCTTGACGAAGAACTTGTTGAAGTAACTGCTGTTGACGAAGATACATACAAAGTAACTGCTAAAAAACTTGCTTCCGGTTTTGCTGACCTTGAATGGGAGCCCTTTATCGGTTTTGTTTACAATGGAACACAGAATACCGGTGTGACAGTTACATTTAACAACACAACCGAAGAAACCTTTGATTACACAGGTACTGTTACTGAAATCAAAGTTGCATACCAGCTTGTATTTGCTACGGGCGCAACGGACGATTACACAAATCTTCCTCACAAACTCGCAACAGAAGCAAATGCACAGAAGGCTCTTCTCGATCCTTTGTCCGACAAGAACGGTGCGGTTTACAGCAACCTTACAACTCTTAACAATATGGCAGGCACTCTCTTCAATTTGATCGCAAACACAGATGGATTCAAGCAGGAAACAAAGGATGCTGCGGCTGCTATGAAGCTTGAATGCCTTGGCGATAACGGCTTCTATATCCTCGAATCTCTTACAGATTACCAGAACGGCGGCCTTGCTTACCTCTATACAGGTACAAACGCTCAGGATTTGAAGAAAGAGATTGAAACTCTTGCAAATTATTTCGAAGTTATCGCGGCTGACGATTATCTTGATGATTTCATCCTTGCAAACGCAGGTCTTATCGGCGGTAACGCTCAGGATTACGTTGACAAGATCGCAGATATCGACGAAACATTTGCAAGCTACAAGGCACAGCTCAGCGCTCTCGATATAAATCCCTATATCGATACAAACGCAAGCCTTGATGCACTCAATGCTCTTGCTTCCGCTATCGCGGCTGCAAATGGCACAACGAAGGACTACGGCAAGGGTAACGTTACACAGCTTATTGAATACGTAAGCGGTACGGTTTCCGGTATGAAGAGAATCGTTGTAAACGTAGCGGCTTACGGCTCCAACGGCGAACCTCTCGGCGGTCAGTCCGCAACAAACAGCCTTACTTTCACAGTAGGTCAGACGTTCTCCAAGAACGACGTTGATAAGATCAATTCTCTTATCACATCGCTTCAGAACAAGCTCACAATAGACAAAGAACTTTACGATGTAAAAGTTGTTGGCGATATTCCTTCCGAAGGCGACACATTTAATGGTCCTATTGCCATCACTATTACTTACGCTCCCAAATCTTACACAGTTGAGATAGAGGGCGAAGCATCCGTTACTATCTACTCCGACAATACGGAAGTTAAGCTTCCCGTATGCACGGACGGCGGTGCTAAATACGTTTATACAGTAAATGGCAAAGAAGTTGCACAGGGCATGAGCATTACGTTCACACCTGCTGAACTCAAGACACTCTTTGCGAATGGCACACTCAAGATCACACGCGAAAAGGTTATTCTTTCCCGCGAAGACATTGTAAACTTCACAACGGCACTTAACGATGCACTTAAATCTGCCGGTATCTCCTTCTCCGCTCTTGAAAGCAAGGACGGCAAGATAGTTCTCGTTCTTAATATGGACGCTTCCGTTGCAACGGTAGGTCAGGACGCTCTTATGTCCGCTGTTAAGAATATGTCCACAGCCATTGCAAGCGCAGATTATGTTTACATTGGCGGATATGAATTCTGGAACGGTCTTTCCGTTTCTATCCAGTCCCTTATCGATATGATCGCAGACAGCGACCTCGGCCTTGACAAGATCACAGGCGCTATCGATGCAAACGGCAAAATCGTTCCCGCTAAACTCGACGGTTACACATCTATTGCCGGCGGCAACACAGTTGGTGCAGAACTTATCACATCTACACTCGCTCTTGATGAGGTTACAAACGTTTATGACCTCTACATCACAATGAGTGGCGATGCTGCAACTCTTAAAAAGCTTGATAGCATGCTCGCATCCGTTAAATCCTTTGTTAACTTCCAGTGCGGTAACGGCAGATACAATATATCTATCAATGCTCCCAGGGCTGTATATGCATACTACATTGCACAGATGGCTCTCACGGGCAGAGTTGACCTTGCAGACGTAACTGCAGCAAATACAAAGGATAACCTTGCATACGAAATATCTCTTATCAAAGAACTCTTTGCAGATCCCGAATTCACTCTCGAAGCTGTTGAAGCTACGGCTGCGAAACTTGGCCAAAACCTCGATCTTTCCGCATATGAAAGCTATTTCGAACTTGGCCGCAAAGTAGTTAACTATCTCCTTAACCTTGAACTTGAAGGTGAAGGCACATATTATGAAGGCTCTATCTCCTTCATTATCCGCGATAAGCTCCTCGCTCTCAACCTCGATGAAGCTCTCCTTCAGTTCATTGCTGAAGCAGGCGCAGACAGCGACGGTCTTAAAGTTGACTTCTCTCTTGAAGTTAACGGTCTTGATGAAGAATACGAAGCACTCGTATTTGACTACAGCGCAGAAGGTATTCTTAACAAGTACTATGCAACAAACGACCTTGAAAACGTTCTTGGAAAACTTGGCAACAACGCAGTAGTGATTCTTCTCTCCGACGTAATTCTTGATAAAACTGTTACTATCAACAATAATGCATTCATTAACCTTAACGGTAAAACTATCAACGGTGATATCACAGCGAAGGGTACTGTAAGAATCGTTGACAGCCTTGCTTCTACAGAATGCGGCGCTGTAAACGGCAACCTTTCCGGTAACTTCGTTATCACAGGCGGTAAATACTCCTGCGACGTTACAACAATGCTTCCCAAGGGCTATGAAGTAACTGAAACAGGCTACGTTTCCAACGCTATCTATACAGTTGTTGAAGAAAACGGTAACATTACCATCAACCTTTCCGCAGACTTCCTCAACAAAGCAAACTTCCCTGACCTCAAGCCTATGCTCGTTGACGTTGCGTTTGACGTGGCACTCAATATGTTCGCAAACGCAGAAATGACACTCAACGGCGAAAAGGTATACGGCATTGAAATTTACGATGCTGTAAGCTACCTTGACAGCACAAAGGCAGACCTTGCTAACACAGCACTCGATTTCATCAAGTGGCCTGCTCTTACAAACTTCATCAACACCGTTGTTGAAGACGTTTGCGACTTTGACGCTCTTAAATCCGCTATCGAAGAAGGCACAGCTGTTGCTTCCTACGATTACGCAACAAAAGCTTGGGATATTTCTCCTTTGAGAATTGAAAACGGTTACATCACACTTGATATTGTTCCCAATATCGAAAAATCCGGTGTTATCTCCGTAGTTGTTGTTGGTACGGAAGATGAAAAAGCTGAACTTGCAAAACTTTGCGAAAGCCTTGACGGAACAGTTACCGTAAACCACCTCTACCTCAACGTAACAGACGTTAACTACAACGCAGGACTCGAACTTGAATATGATGCTTCCGCTAATATTGAAATCGATTTCTCCTCCAATCACGACTATGCAGCTCTTATCGGCACAGCAGTTGCATACTCCATGGCAGACGGCGCTCAGAAAGACGCACTCGTTTCCGCTCTTGAAGTTTACTTCACAAGCGGCGAAACGGAAGACCTCCTTGCAGCTCTTGAAAAAGTAAGCGCTGCTCAGGTTATCGCGGCACTCAAAGCACTTTCTTCCACAACTTGTGAAGCTATGCTTACAAAACTCGGTCTCACATCCAAAGCCGTTGTTGAACTCGAAGCTGTTTACGGCGACCTCATCGATATCGCGGGCGTTGTTCTTACAAAACTCGATATCACTGGTCCCGCTACAACGCTTAAAGGTTTCAAGGTAGACGGCACATACGCTACATACACATTCGAACGTGAAAACGTTAAGGGTTACAACGTTGACGTTGCCATCTCTCTCAAGCTCTTCTCCGAAGCAGGCGATATCACTATAGAAGACCCTGCTATTGACCTCGAAGCGAGCGAAGACGTTATCGCAGGCTATGAAGTATCCGACGGTATCCTCTTCCTTGATACAACCCCCGAAGGTCTTACAGCTGAAGAGATCAGCCACGTGATCTTTAAAGCTACGAACGCCGACAAGATCGAAGTAACTGTTCTCGACAGAGAAGGTAATGAAAGAACAGGCCTTATTTGCAACGGCGACAAGGTTGTGGTTGTTGCAAGCAACGCAAAAGGCTCTGCTACGGCAACTTACACGCTTATCATCATGGGTGATACAAACGCAGACGGTGTTATCAACATCGGTGACGCATACACGGTAGCTCAGCACTACACGGGCGTTATCACTCTTGACGAAGCAGGTATGCTCGCGGCTGATATGAACCAGGATAAGGCTATCAATATCGGTGATACATACAAGATGGCTATCAAATATACATCTTGGAACGGCGATGACGATTCTTACAATTCCGATTTGGAACAGAAATAATTTGGAGGCAGAATGATGAAAAGATTTAATAAAACTTTAGCATTGATTATAGTTTTGTCACTCGCGTTCTGTGCTCTGTGCTTGCCCGTTTCTGCGGCAAGCACCGGCGCGCGCGGTGAAACAGTTACAATTACAACATCAGTTAAAAATGTTTGCGGTATTTCCGGTACGGTTTCTTTCTCAGGCTCTGATATCTTCTCTAACGTTGATATCAGCGTAACAGACTCCCAGCTTATCGCAAACAACAAATTCTATGTAAACACATCTCTCACACCTAAAACTTACACGGTTACAGTTAAGCTTACCATCAAGAGCACGGCAAGTGTCGGCGACATTTGCAACGTAATTATCAGCGGTGAATCCGTTGATCAGGACGGCTCCATGGGCACGTTCTCCGAAACAACATTGGTTCAGGTTGTAGCAGCATCTTCTGCGGTAGTTGTCGATTACAGCAAACTCAACGCACAGATCGCCACTGCAAACGGTCTTTCCAAAGCAGACTATACTTCCGAAAGCTGGACAGCAATGCTTGCAGCTCTCAGCGAAGCTAAATCTCTTCTCAAGAGCACAAGCCAGATCAGAGTAGACAACGGCGCTAACAAACTCGAAGCAGCTATCGCGGCTTTGGTTAAGATTGACCGCACAGCGCTTATCGCAGCTATCGAAAGCGCTCAGAAACTCTTTGATACAAACGATGATACAAAGGCTTGGAAGGATTTCGTAGACGCTGTTAACAAAGCTAACGAAATGCTCACATCCAACGTTCAGGCAGACGTAGACAGCGCTGCAAACGCTCTCGTTGCCGCTGTAAAAGCTCTTACAGAGATCATCAACAGAGAACCCGAAAAGATCGTTGAAACTGTTGAAGTAACAAAAGAAGTTGAAAAGATCGTTGAAGTAACAAAAGAAGTTGAAAAGATCGTTGAGGTTGAAAAAACTGTTGAAGTAACTGTTGAAGTTCCCACAGACCCCACAGAACCTTTCTGCAATAAGACATCCCATACTGTTTGGTTGGTATTGCTCATAATCAGCGCAATCATCAACGTGGTATTTATTGTACTTACAGTTGTTTATTTTACTCGTAAAAAAAATAATCATAAGGACACAACACCCCTCGTAAATTACAGTATTGAGGACGATAATAAGTAATTGAATTTACTAATGTGTCCGTGCATGCTTCTTGCTCGGACACATTACTTTTTAGTAAGAAAGGAATAAGCTTGTGAAAGAGCAAACATGGAAACGAAAAGAATATGATACATGGGACGAAGCGTTCCGCGCTCTTGCCCCTGTTATAAGGCAGCAGTCCGTTCGCGTTGCTTCCTATGCGCAAGTGCTTTTTGTGCAGGCGTGTGCCTCCTCTTACGGAACGCAGACGGCGGAAGGCGCCGAACGCATGAACGGCAAATTTGCCGAACTCGCTTATAAATGCGGTATGTATCATCAGCTCGGAAAATCTCTCGTGCCCGCCGAATATCAGGTTTGGCAGAACGATTTCACCGAAGAAGAGCAGTCGCTCTACCGCAAATATACCTCGGACGGTCGCCTTTTGGTGGCGCGCCTGCAGGAAAAATCTCTGCGCACGAGGGCAAGACGCCGCGGTGCAGAACTTGTGGAGGAAGCTCCCACGGAAAATATTCCATGGCTGATGATCCGCGAAACTTGCGGACAACACATGGAAAGATGGGACGGTACGGGATACCCCGACGGAAGAAAAGGGGACGAAATAAGCCCCATCGCTCAAGTCGTGGGTCTTGCCAAGGAGCTTGACCGCATAACTTCCGAAACGAAATCCGAAGACCCTTTCGCAGAAGCGTTTGACGCGCTCGTGGCGGAAAGCGGAAAGGGTTTCTCCCCTGAGCTTATCGACGTGCTCCGCACCGCAAAAGCAAAATGCCGCGCGGTGTACAGAAAATACCTCCCCTATACTTTGACCATACCAAAAACTATTCCGCTTGTTGAAAAGAAGCCCGACCGCCCGATGGGACTTGAATACAGACCCGTTGTAAACGGTGCGGAGGGTGTGACAAATGCGTATGAAGCCTCCCCTTGGTTCGGCGGACTTGCCGAAAATCCCGACGAAAAGGAAACTATCGCTGACGTGGAAGAGCAGCTTCGCCGTATCGGCATCGTTGCGGACATGTCTTTCTACTTCCTTTACGAAGCGGCGGACGCGCTTTTGCGTATTGCAAATTGCAAGCTGGATATAGATGCGATAGTTCTTGAAATGATGCCTTCATTTTACTCGCAGGGAACACAGCTCCAACGCTTCAACAAGCTCTGGAAGGATCAACCGATCGACAGATCGCGCTTGGTCATTACGCTCCGCGAGAAAACATATCTCGACCTCAACAAAGAAAACAAGGAGATCGTCAAACGCTACCTCAAAAACGGAGTGTGCGTGATGCTCGATTCCTGGAACCCTGAAAACATTTCCGCGGAAGAAATTGCAGATATCGGTTTAACCCATGTCCGCGTTGCTTCCGAAGCATACCTCAAACATGAAACGGCAGATGCGATAGACGCGGTCATAGCAAAAGGCGTTACGGTTTACGCCGGCGGCGTTGAAAACGAAGACGCCATGCGCTGGCTTGCCGCTTGCGGCGTCAAGCATATATGCGGCGCGGGTCACGCCATGGACGAGGACGAAATGATCAAGGAATCTCTCTTGAGGGAACGCGATCATGAGTAATGAAAAGAAAACTCCGCCCGCAATGGAGCCGGAGAAAAAACAAAAAAGGCTTTTTAAAAAGAAGCGTGCCGGTGTCGTCCTCACCGAAAACGAGGTGCGGGAGATAAAAGCCGGCAGAAAAAAACTCCGCGCGGAGCTTCGCGCGGCGGGCATTAAGAAAAAGAAAGATTTCGAGCTTACGGCGTCTGGCATGGGCTTGTATTTCGACAAACATAAATGGTTTCCGTTTTTGTTTTGGCTTTTGCACGGTAAGTGGCTGTGGGCTTTGCTCGGCTCGCTTTTGGCGCTGCTCACGGCGTTCTTCGTAATGTCGCTCGTGACGAAAATGCGCGGTCACTTTACAATCAACGTTGGCAACGAGCTTTTTCGTGAAGGCTTCACCATAAGCGACACGAAAACGTTCGATAACCCCACGTCGTATCTTTACAGCTTGCCCGTTGAAGGCGCACTAGATACGACGATGACAGATATACCCGCCGATATTAACGATATCGACGGCACACACAACGGCATAGATTATTTCGCCTATACTTTCTACATCAGAAACGAGGGCGCGTCTACCGTTGGCTATGAATATGAGATAGCGATAAATTCGGAAAGCCAAAACCTTTCCGAGGCGGCGTGGCTGATGCTTTTCAAGGACGGCGAAATGACGTTCTACGCAAAAGCCGCAGACGACGGCGCTTCCGAGGTAATACCGAACGCCGAAACCGTTGCGGAAGCGGCGGCAAGGGGAAAGGTTACGGGGTTCCGCGCCTGCCCGTTCTATGAGTCGGCGAAATATCCCGACGAACAGTATAAGGTTGTGAAAACGGAAGAAGAGCTTCCCGCACCGCTCTATTATTTCTATCCGATACCATTTGAATCAGATACCGTTATAACGACGGGGACCATTCTTGACGTTGAACCCATGGAGGTTCACAAATACACAGTTGTTATTTGGCTTGAAGGCAACGACCCGGACTGCACAAACGACCTTATCGGCGGTCACATGGGCATTGAAATAAACTTTCATCTTATAGAAGATAACAACAACGGCTGACCTCTGCCGCTCGCCTTCCCAAAAAGGAAGCGGTCACCAAGAGGTGACCCAAGAGGTAAAACAAAACGTTTATGATATTTGCCCAAGGCTTTACTCCAACGGCAGAGGGCGAATTCGTAATAAAAAATTCCTTGAAAAGGAGAGAAAAATTAAAAATGGAAAAAACTCGTGAAAAAAGTTTTTTAAACATCAAGAGTAAACTCATGGCAGCAGTTGCTATGCTCTTGGTTGCGTTCTTTATGGTTATTTCTTCGTCTTACGCGTGGTTTACACTTTCCACAGCGCCTGAAGTAACGGGTATCTACACAGCTGTAGGTGCTAACGGTAACCTTGAAATCGCGCTTTGGTCTGAAACTATTCCGGATTCTACTGTTAATGATAGCACCAAGGCACTGGTTGATAGAAACCTTACTTGGGGTAACCTTATTGACCTCAATCACGAAGCTTATGGACTTTCTAAGGTGTCTTTACTTCCTGCAAGATTGAATATTGGTTCAAGCGAAACGGTGGCAACAACTCCGTTGCTTACACCTACATATGGTTCTGACGGTAGAATTTCAACACTTACCGCTAATACAATATTGGCTACATATGATACAAAGACACAGTCATTCTTGGAGAATGATGACTACGGCGTTCGTGCTATTGGTACATCCACAACAATGTCCCAGCAACAGATGGATTTCCGTAATGCTAAATACGAAATTTCCACAGCTGTTGATTCCGCAAAAACAAAAGCTGCTCAGTCTTTGACGGCAAATGGTTCTGCTCTTGCAAGTATGCTTTCTACAAAAGCTATGGATGGTCCTGAGTATGACCTTTCTTGTGCTGATAACCTTATAACACAGCTTGGAGCAGCAAATGCTGAAATTGAAAAAGCAATACGTGCTTACATAGTTGCGGTTTTTGCTATAGCTAAAGCAACTACGCCGGAAAACGAATATGCTACGGAAAAGGCTGGTTTGGAAACAGCAAAACTTTCAACGTTGATGGCTGAGGGTACAGCTTGGTATTCTTTCATTCCTCAAGCAGTAAAAGATGCATGTACTCAATATACGACTAATGCGACTGCTATAGGTAATGCCGGAACTAAATTGACTGAAGTAAAAGCTACTCACAACAATGATATTACGGCGGTAACTTGGGATGAAGTTTCAGAGGTTTTGATTGATACAGGTCTTGTAAACATCGAAGGCGCAACGCTTAATGGCGTACCGGCAGATAAAGTTAAAGACAAAATGAACGATATTATAACTTCCGTTATGTCAAATGGTGCTATTGTTTCGTTGACTGATGAGGGCGGTGTATATTCTAATATCGCTAAGGTTTGCGGAGAGTATAGCGCAGATGTTACTATTGAAAAAATTACAGTTGCTGACTTGTCTGTTGGTCCTGTTGATGCGAAGATGACAACTGATGTATCTGTTTCATACGACATTTACGCTGCTGTTCCTGCACAGGGTCCTGCTTCCAATACAAGCTCTACACCTAAGCTCACAGACTTCTATGGCTATGTTGTTGACCTTGCTTTCCGTACAAATGCGGCTGACTCTAAACTTATGCTTCAGACAGATCCTGTAAACCGTATCTACACAGAGGGCGGCTCTCAGGAAACAATGGGTCACGGCAGCACGATGACTTTTGAATCTTTGACAACCGACTTTACTACAGCGAATGTTCTTGAACTTATGTCCGCTATTCGTATCGTTTTCACAGATTCTACAGGTAAGATAGTGGCTGTTGGTCTTCTTGATGCAACTACTGATTCTGTAGTTGGTACAAAAGTAACGGCAGACGTAAGACTTTGCAACTTTACAATTGTAAATAATGGAACTGAAGCAGCTCCTGATTATCGTATAGTGATTACTACTACAGCAGGCGAAAACGGTGCTCAAACTATTAGCTGGAAAGATGACGGCACATCCGGCAAAGCTGAAATTATGGCTCTTCCGAAAAATGAAGCAACTCGTCTTTCTGCATACGTTTACCTTGATGGTGATCTTGTTGATAATACAATGGTAGCTAACGCTGCTTCTTCTATGACTGGTACACTTAACCTCCAGTTCAGCTCCGATAAGACACTTACACCTATGCCGTACGCACCTCTTCAGGATCAGACAGGTTCTGACACCCCTGCTGGCGGTGAAGGTGGCGGCGACGTCACAAACCCCTAATCCCCGCGCGGATTAAAAAAGAAATGCGGTGATACATAGATGTGCGTTATCGCAACAACTGAATGTTTTGTAAACCACCGCACAGGGCTTTTGCTCTGTACGGTGGTCACACCGAATTTGAGCAAAGGCTGATTTGGAGTGTAGGTCTTTGCTCGACACGGCGGTGCACCGCAAAAACCCTATGAAAGGAGAAAATAAATTGAGCTCACAAGCAATTTCCACACCAAAACAAAAAAAGCGCAGACACATATTTATAAAGCTTTTATACGGTATGCTTGTTTTGCTTGTTTTACTCTCCACCGCTACATATACCTGGTTTTCTTTGAGTAAAACTCCAAAAGTAAACGATATGGCTGTTTTTGTAAACAGCAGCGTCGGCTTGCAAATTTCCTGGGAGCTTTCCGATGACGAGGAAGCTTGGGGGTGGCACCTCGACTATAACAAAAAATTTACGCAAAATTCCACGCTTAAACCCGTTACCTATTCAGATATAAACAAAACCTTTTACGCCACAAACTTCGGTTTGGACGGCAGAATTACCTCCATTTCAAAAGAGCTTAACGACGCTCAAAACGCTAACCGCGAGGATGCAGAAGGGTATTACGTTGCGTTTACCGTTTACGCCCGCACGGACGAAGACGTTGAAGTGGAGCTTTCCAAAAATATAGAAAATTCCGGCACGTACCTTGTCGGCACACCCATTTGGAACGATGAGGAAATTATTCACAACAACGGCGGCAAGGGTGCGCAAAGCGCTATGAGAGTTGGTTTTAGAATTACACGATTTGACCCAGAGGGCAACCAACTGGACGAAGAACCTTTGTTTATAATATACGAGCCGAACTGTGACAACCACCTTGATTATACGACTGATTATAAAGAAACACCGAGCATGGACGGCACAGCGGGTCTTGTCCCCGCACAGCGACTTATAAGGCAGGAATCCACCGCGTGGCTTGAAGCCGACCCCGTGCAAAAGGGCGTTGTGGTTTTCAATTACGGCGAATTTTTGGATGACAACCATCTTTTCGACCTTGATAAAAACTGCACCGCAAAGATAGATATATATATTTGGCTTGAAGGTCAAGATGTTGACTGCACCAACGAAATCGGCAAAGAGGCAATGATGCTTGTAAACGTGCAGTTCCACGCTGAAAGAAGAGTCAACACAGGCCTTGAAGAAGACGAAATTAAGTAAGAAAATTTTTTATGTGTGAGAACATAATAAATATATAATAAAAATTTTTAGGAGAGAGTTATGGAAAATAAAATCGAAACAAACGCCGCTCCCGCGGATGCGGGCGCGGCAAAAAACAAAAAGGAAAATAAAAAAGACATCAAAAAGATAATAAACATCATCGTAAATGTGCTGTTGATAGTGGCAATCGTTTTGGCGGCATTTTCCACGTATATTTCATTCGTTTCCACATCCGGCAGCGGTATTCCCAGCATTTTCGGTATAAGTTTCCTTTCCGTTCAGACGGACTCTATGTACCCCACACTTAAACCGGGCGACTTAATTATCGACACAACTATCAAAAACAACGAGGAAGTTGAAGAACTTCAAGTAGGTGACGTTATCACTTTCTGGACAAACGAACAGGGACAGCTTATTCTTAACACCCATAGAATTACGGCTATCTACCCTGAAAGCATAAACGGATTTACATCTTTCCAGACATCCGGTGATAAAGCGGGTACTGCCGACTATAACAATGTTCACGCAGCAGACGTTGTCGGTAAATGGACGGGAGCTCGTATCCCCGGTGTTGGTAAAATGGTTGACTATTTGCAAACACCCACAGGCTTCTTCCTTCTTGTTATCGTACCCGTGCTCATATTCTTCATTTTCCACCTTGTACAGTTCTTCCGCGTTTTGTTTGAATACCAGAATGTGAAGATGCTCATCAAGTACGAGCAGGAAAGAGGCAGAACGGAAGACCTTATCGAAACACAGATCAAAGACGAAAAAGAAAAGGATGAAATTCGCCGCGCGGCGATGGAAGCGGAATTGCGCGAACAGATAAAAGCAGAGCTTATGGCGGACATCGCAAAGCAGAATGCGTCGGGTACCGACAATAAAGACGAAAACAAAGACAAAACGGAGCAGTAAAGACCTCCGATAGAGAACAAAGAGGAGTTTGGCAATGGATAATTTTTTGCGTTATTTTATACAAGATATAGGAAGGGTGTTCTACGCTTTTCTTGATATTTTCGGCGCGATATTTGAGTTTTTCAAGCTCTTGCTGGACTTCCCCGGAAGAATGCAGACCATCAAGGCGAACGAAAGCGAATTTACCACGCTTGACTGGGTGCTCTTGCTCATTGCTAATATCGCTCTTATAGCGGTGATAATCATTCTCGTGGTGCTTTTGGTGAAGCTACTGCGCAGAATTTTCCGCTTCCGCGTTCCCGTTAAAAAATTCGAGGAAATGGAAAAGCAGGTCAAAAATCTGCAAAAAGAACTTATCCGCGCGAATTATGAAAAAGACAGACTTCTCGCTATGCGCGTCGCCGAGCTTGGCGGCAAGCCGGGCGAGGTAGAGCTTCCCGAAGAGAAAAAAGAGGAAACGGATCTTATCAACACGAACCGCAACACGCGCACCTCTCCTTGCGTGAACCCCGCGGACAGCCGCTTCTTCCGTCTCACAAGTGTTGATAACTTCTATAAAACAGAATATCACCCCCCTGTTTACGACAACGACGTAACGCTCGAAGAATTCTGCCATCGCTTCAGACTCTACGCGGCATCAAAACTTCACCTTTATTACGAAGAAAAGCTCATAAGACACTTTATCGCGTCCTTTGGTGCGGCAAGAATAGTTATCTTGCAGGGTATTTCCGGTACAGGTAAAACGTCATTGCCGTACGCTTTCGGTAAGTTCGTGCAGAAGGACTCCACGGTCGTTTCCGTTCAGCCCGCATGGCGCGAACG
>JBGVFW010000424.1:0-1352 GCA_045121315.1 Eubacteriales bacterium | reverse complement strand
AAACGCTGTGCCATGATTCCGAAAGCACGCCGAGCGTTAGTATAGCGTGAGCATCATCAAGCGGCTTGCCTATGACCATGCCGTCGTAGCAAACTATCGTGTCGCACGAAATAATGAGCGTTTTCGAAATATCAATGCCCTCTCTTTGCAGTTTTTCCGCAACGTCGTCGCCTTTTCTACGCGAAAGGAGCGAAACGTAATCTCCCGCGTCAAGCTCGGTATCCACGTTTTCGTCCGCATCCGAGGGAACGACCTCGAAAGGAATTTTAAGCATTTGTAATATCTCTCTCCTGCGCGGAGAGGAAGATGCAAGTATAATTTTCTCTATCATAAATTTCTCTCATATTCTCTTAAATTTTCCGCGCGGCGCGCTCTTTTTCTTCGCCGCGTCGATAACGGCGTCAACTTCACCGGCTTTTTCATTCGTAAATATGAAATGAGCAAAAAGTCCCGCACCGTCTTTATCCAGCATATAGATCGGTACGCTGTTGAAAATGACGTTTCTGTGTCCTGCCTCTCTCGCCACGGGGAAAACCGTGTCGGTTCTGTCTTTGAGATAGGAGAACTTGTGCGCGTCGCAGAATGTGCATTTTTCGCGCGGCCCGGTAAGAGAATTCATATCTCTTATCATACATTTTTCAAGCGTCATCACCGGAATTTTGCCATAAACAACAGCGCCGCGCGCAATTCCCGCGCCGAGGTGCGAAGCCTTCGCCATCGAAACCTCGGGAGAAATTATTATCGATTCAAACCCCAGATTTTCGTAAATCGAGGCAGAATACGGGTTCCAAATGTTCAGCCTCATGTCCCCGTGAAGCGCAAAACCGCACTCGTGCGCCATCTCTGTCTGCCAAAGGTTTGTGATAAGCGCTTTTTTACAGCCGAGCTCGGCGCATTTTTTCGTCTTTTCGCGCACCGAAGCAAGCTCCGTATCAAACGCCACAGGCGGAAATGCAACGCCGACATTTTTGTATTCATAAAGCTCACAAGAAATATACTCGTCCATGGGAACGAATATATCGTCAAAATAGCCGAGAGCTTTTTCCGTCACGCTTTCTCCGTAAACGAAGTATGCGCTCTTTTTCGTACTTTTCGCGCACGCGAATTTATCCATATTATAATTAGGATGAATCTGAGGTCTTTTTTCCGCAAGAGCCGCCTCCAGCTTTTCGCAGAGAGCGCGACGAGCGGCATTTATCGCGGACATGGGGATTATCACGTTTTCTCCGATGTCAATGGTAACGTCGTCCCTGCCCGCTTCAAAAACAGTAGTTCCGAGCTTCAGCAAATTTTCCCTCACGCGGTCAGTACCGAGAGGGCTTGTCTTCGCCTCTTCAGCGCTCGCGCCCTCA
>JBGVFW010000423.1:0-5886 GCA_045121315.1 Eubacteriales bacterium | reverse complement strand
GCTCGAGGCGCAGATAGTTGCCGATAAAGGCGTTCGCGGGATAGATGTTTTTCCATTTCGCGTCCTCTTTGAATTCGGGCCATTTGCCGGAAACGATGCGTTCAGGACCGAAATCGTTTAAAAGCCTTTCCCAAAGAACAGGACTTTTCTCTTTTGTTGCGATTCCGCAGAAAAATGCGTAATACTGACATGCTTCCGTACATTCGCCGGAAAGGCGAGCCACACCCGTTTCATCGTAAACTGCGTTGTCGCAATAGAAGCCGTCGGGAGTGATAGCCTGCTCGTTTATTTTTGCTTTGATGTTTTCTGCTTTTGTGCGCAGAGCTTCGTCGCCGTACATGTTTGCAACGGCTATGAGCATTCTCGAATAGAGCATATTGGAGGGATAGTTTATATCCTGCGTAAGCTCGTTTGCTTTCGACCATTCAACGAATACCCAGCTTTGAAGTTTATTCAAAAGCCCATCTGCATTTTCGAACGGCTTGAAGAAATCGAGAAGCGCGTATATGCGCGGCTTTGCCGCGTCTGTGAATTTATTGTCGCCGGTGCGCATGAGGTATTCTTCCAACTCAAGAACGAGCCACATTGCCCAGTTTGCGATGTATCCGCCGTTGTAATGGTCGCTGGGGTAGCACTCGGCAAACATTCCCACAGGAGTTGCCTTAAATCTGTCGGGCAGAAAGAAGTTTTCGAGGAAATTGCGCTCCACGGTGCTTTTTCCCGTGAGAACTTTTTCAACTCTGGAGGTGAAGAAGCTGTCGCACAGCCAGCCTGCTCGTTCGCGCGATGGGCAATCCATGAAGATAGTGAATGTGTTTTGGCGGTAAGTTTCGACTGCGGCATCGAAAATTTTAGCTATATCTTTGTCGCCGCCGACGTATTTTTTATCGGTTTTGCCCGCACCGAAGTACACAAGACCAACGTTTGAAACGGTTGCGTTGCCTTTTGTTACGAAGATGTGCATTGCACCCATCGTATACGGCTCGAAAGTGGAAAGGTGGTATGAACCTTTTTTGATCCTCCAAAGCATGGCGTTTACCGTGTACATACGGCGGAAGTTTACAAGTCCGTTTTCTCCGAGAAATTCGTCGAACGTGACGAGGATTTCCGTGTCCTCTTCGCAAACGGCGTCAAACTCGATCTTGCCCGTGGTGTTGAACGCCATTTTATACGTCACTCCTTTGCCGTATTCGATAGTTTGAGCCGAGGGCGTTTCGTCCGTTTCGTGAACGGCGCTTACCTGAACGTTGCGCGCTTTGATAAAGATATCGGTTTCCACTTCGCCGAGAGCGAACATTTTTCCGCTGGGGCTTGCGCCGACGGTGCGCGGAACTATGTAAGCGGGGTAGCGCACGCCGCTCGTATCCCCCGTGAAAACGTCGAAATCGAGGCGGGAAACTATCTTCTCGGCGGGAACGCGGTCGTATGTATTGTAATCACAGCCGCGGAGAATAAACGTCTTGGTTTCTTCAACGGGAGCCGCCTTTGCTATAGCGAAATCGCGCTCGTCTATAACCTCGTCTTTTTCCCATTTTTCTATTTCGGGGCAGAGGTTGTATATTTCGCAGAACGTGCGCTGACCTGCGTAGCGTTCGGCTTTTTGCTCATGCTCCGTCATAATGCGGCAGATAAAGCCTTCGCCGCCCGTTGCGGCTGTGATTTCGCTGTTTTCAATAAGCTCCGCACAGAGAAACGAGGGTTGGTCTATATGATAGAAGGAGTCCGCGTTGTAGCCTGCAACGGAAATTGTGATGACGGATTTGCCTTCAATGTATTCGGAGAGGTCGAGCTCGTCCACACGGTAAAAGCCGTGCGCGCATCTCGCGGGACCGAAGGCGATGAATTTGCCGTTTACTTTAACGTCGTAAGCGCAGGAACCCGTGAGGCGAAGTACCGTCTTTTTCGCACCGCTTGCGAGCGCGCGGAAGGAGAGCCAAAGGTTCATTTCCGTTTCTCTGCCGAAGGGCCAGACGGGAAGGGCTTTTTCAAAGTTTACTGTCTGCACGGGAAATTTAGATGTATTCATAAATATGTTCCTTTCTTGATGAATGGACAGATAATGAAAAAGTCGCCGATAAGAATACCGGCGACTTGATTATTACTCGCGAGTTCTGAATTAGTTGAGTTCTGCGAAGTATTTGATTGTACGAACCATCTGGCTTGTATAGCTGTTTTCGTTGTCGTACCAAGAAACAACCTGTACCTGATATGTGTCGTCGTCAATCTTAGCAACCATTGTCTGTGTTGCGTCGAAGAGAGAACCGTATTTCATACCGATAACGTCGGAAGAAACGATCTGTTCTTCGTTGTAACCGAAGGATTCGGAAGCAGCGGCCTTCATAGCAGCGTTGATGCCTTCAACTGTAACGTCTGTGCCTTTAACAACAGCAACGAGAATTGTTGTGGAACCTGTGCAAGTGGGAACACGCTGAGCGGAACCGATGAGCTTGCCGTTGAGTTCGGGGATAACAAGACCGATAGCTTTAGCAGCGCCTGTGGAGTTAGGAACGATGTTCTGAGCGCCTGCGCGAGCACGACGGAGGTCGCCTTTTCTGTGAGGACCGTCGAGGATCATCTGGTCGCCCGTGTAAGCATGAACTGTTGTCATGATACCGCTCTGGATAGGAGCATAGTCGTTAAGAGCTTTAGCCATAGGAGCGAGGCAGTTTGTTGTGCAGGAAGCAGCGGAGATGATCGTATCTTCTGCTGTGAGTGTGTCGTTGTTTACGCTGTAAACGATTGTTTTGAGGTCTTTGCCTGCGGGAGCGGAAATAACAACTTTCTTAGCGCCTGCATCGATGTGAGCCTGAGATTTGTCTTTAGAGCAGTAGAAACCTGTGCATTCGAGAACTACGTCAACACCGATTTCGCCCCAAGGAAGGTCTTTAGCGTCCTTTTCAGCGTAGATTTTGAGAGTTTTGCCGTCTACTGTGATTGTGCCTGCTTCGTCATCAGCAGATACTGTGTGAAGGTTTTCACCGATCGTGCCGCAGTAACCGCCCTGAGCTGTGTCATATTTGAGAAGGTTAGCGAGCATGGAAGGCTTTGTAAGGTCGTTGATAGCAACAACATCATAACCTTCAGCGCCAAACATCTGTCTGAACGCAAGACGACCGATACGGCCGAAACCATTGATAGCAACTTTTACTGACATTTTAAAATTCCTCCGGAAAATAAATTGAAATTTTTTTGTGAAGTGAGTTGGAAATGAAATTCCATTTATCTATATTTTATCTCCATGTGAGCAATTTTACAATAGGTTTTTTGAAATTTTTTTCGAAAAAATCAAAATTTTTAACGTTTGGACATAAAAAAGACTTAATTTTTGAATTTTTTTATCTGTTTAAGAGAAAAATAAGATAACCAATCAAGCAAATAAGGAGTAGAAAATGGAAAACAAGCAACAAAAAAGTGCCGCCGAAGAACTTATGCAGGCGGTTTACAAGAACGCGAAGATGGGCGCCGAGTCTGTGACAAACATCATCGGCAAGACTAAAGACGCGAAATTGCGTGAGGAGCTGACAAGCCAGCTTGAATCTTATTACGGATTTGAAACGGAGGCGAAAAACAAGCTTCTCGAAATGTCTGCCGAAGCGAAAGAGCCCGGTATATTTGCGAAGATCCCTGCGGATATTTCTATTAAAATGAGTACAATGATGGATTCTTCCAATTCAAAAATAGCTGAGCTTATGATCGGTGGCTATAACATGGGTATTGTAGATTTACAGAAGAGCTTGAACCAAGCGCAAAGTGAGGGCGTGCCCGAAGATGTGATGAATATTGCAAACGGTGTTATCGCGTTCGAACAAGGTAGCGCGGAAAAGATGAAAAGTTATCTTTAAAATTATATAAGAATATAAAAAGCGGCGGGCACAACCGCCGCTTTTTATTGTCAACTTGACGGGCTCTTTTAATCATTCTTTGACGCAGATATTTATGAACATCTCCGTGCTGACAAGCGCTTTTTCGTCTGTTTCCGTGTCGTAAAACAGCACGATGTATTTACCGATATACGTTCCCTCGGAAAGGGACTTTTTCATGCTTGGTAGCAATTCGAGAGTTGTAATTTTGCTGCCCGGTGTGATAAGCCCCGATTGTGCTATGACCGTGTCTTGAATTACGACTTGTACGATGATATTCTGATTTGATCTTGATGGATTGCCGAACATCATAGTTGCTTTTTCGCTCGAAAGGTCGATAGTGACGTTTTTAGTGCAGGCGATGGAAGCCGCGCCGCCGCCTTCGGGCTCTTCCAGCTTATCTCCGCTTGCTCCGTCAAACGGTTCGGCGTATTTATCTGTATTGCTTGGCGCAATATCGGGCGAAAGCACAGGAGCCTCATCTTTTGAAGCAAGCAGAAAAATACAGATGCAGAGCAGTAAAATTATTATTGTGATCAAAAACGCGATAAGAAAACGGACTTTATTTTGCAAAGGCTGTTTATCCATAATAAATAATTATTCCTCCGCGGGTATTTTCTTTTTATTAAAAGGGCAGACACTCATACAGATACCGCAGACCGCGCCTCTGCCGATGTTGCGGTAAGTTTTCATATGCTCGGAGCATTTCTTTGCGTCCAAGATATCGCTGCGAGGGTTCCCCGGAATATATTCTTTTCCGGTAATGGCGTGACCCGGGCAGGCGTCGCGGCATATCATGCACGCGCCGCATTTCGAGGTCTGCACCTCACCCGTGGGCTCGAGCGGCATATCCGTCAGTACTGTGGCAAGACGCACGAAAGAGCCGTATTTGTTTGTTATAAGCACACCGCTTTTGCCGATAAAGCCTATCCCCGACATAACAGCGCCTGTTTTGTGAGGGAACACACCTCGGTATTCCTCTTTTGAATCGGGCGTGCTTTGCGAGGCGGCGATGGGCAGGGCAAGATAGCCTTTCTTTTCTATAAACGAAACCGCGTCAAGAGCGAGCAGGTCGAGCTTTGTGTTTGTTATTCTGTAATGCTGGAAATATATCATCGATGGTGCTCCCTGTATTGTATTTGTCACGGCGCGGGAAAGGCGGCGGACGATAGTTATGGCATAGGGATATGCGGAAAGCTCTGCGGGCAGTTTTTCTTTGACGCAGGAAAAGCCGATAAGGTCGGCTCCGTTTGTCGAGAGCAGATTTTTGAGTTCGTTTTCGTACAAAATTATCACCTCTTGTTGTTTTCTTTTGGTATTTTACCATATGTCAGACAAAAAGGACAAGATTTTTCCGCAATATTTTCCGTAAGAGTTCATATAATTTCATTAATGAGTAAAATTAGGAGGAAATTTCTATGCAAAGAGAGAATTTTAATTCCTTGCGCGATAAGGAAGTTATAAACGTATGCGACGGAAAACGGCTAGGATATATAAACGACGTTGAAATAGATGTGTGCGACGGTAGAATATGCGCCATAGTTGTGCTTTTCGATTGTCGAGTGTTCGGATTTGGCAAATGCGAGGAGCTTGTTATTCCGTGGGATAAAATAAATTGTTTCGGTTCGGACGCAGTTTTGGTGAGCATAGGCACGGATATTTACGAAAAACTCGGGTGTGAACCAAAAAATCAAAAGAAAAAATAAAATAATACGTAAAAAATATTGAAAAAATACAAAAAAGTTCTTGCTTTTTTGTGAAAGTTATGATATCATATGTAAGTCTGTGAAATGTTTAAGTTTACAGATGAAAATAAATAACAAAATCCACACACGGAAAAAACGCATCGGTGCCGCTAACGCGGTCTTGCATCTGACTTTTTTTCGTGGCGGAAAAAACCAAAAGGAGAACACAAAATGTCAGTAATCACAATCAAACAGTTGCTCGAAGCAGGCGTACACTTCGGTCACCACACAAGAAGATGGAACCCTAAGATGGCTGAATACATCTTCACAGAAAGAAACGG
>JBGVFW010000422.1:0-4899 GCA_045121315.1 Eubacteriales bacterium | reverse complement strand
CTTACGGAAATAGAAGCTGATTCTTCGCTTTTTGGACTGGGCGAAATCACAAATGATTACAACCACTCGCATTATGTGGTTGGTAAGCTTGAAGGGACGACGCTTACAATAACCAAAAACGGAAATGAAAGTGATGGCAAGCTCGCAACCATCTCTCGCGTCACAGATTTCAAAAAAATAACCAAGGTCGTTATAGAGCCAGGCGTTGAAATTATAGACGGTAACGCCTTTGAAAACTGCGAAAATCTTGTCGATATTGAATTCCCCGAAACATTGAACGAAATTTGCAGATATGCCTTCCTTAATTGTTACGGTCTTCGCACCATTAAGCTTCCCGACAGTGTTAAATACCTTGGATATGGCACTTTTATGAATTGTAAAAATCTCAAAGAAGTAACGCTTTCCAACGGATTGAAAACTTTGCCCCAAGCGGTGTTCTTTAATTGTTCTGCTCTTGAACAGATTATAATTCCTAATAATATTGCCGTTATAGAAATGCAGGTTTTCACCAACTGTAGCAATTTGACTCACGTTGAGTTTTCGAACAATCTTATCTGGGTAGGCTTTAGTGCATTCGCAAATTGCACAGCTCTTGTTTCCGTTGAATTGCCCGAAAGCATCAAAACCATAGATCATTATGCGTTCCAGGGATGCACTAATCTTGAGTCTGTAACTATTCATAATGCAGAAAAAATTCTTAACAGAGTGTTTAAAAATTGCGAAAGCCTTGAAGTAATTAATTTTAAGGGAACTGTAGATGAGTGGAATCATGTAATAAAACGTGACGGTTGGAACGAAAACACAGGCAATTTCATTATTCATTGTACTGATGGTGATGTTTATTGATGTATATAATATCATCTGAACTTCATAATTAAATAATTTAGATAACCCTGAGGGCTCTTGATTGAGTTGCCTTGGGGTTATTTTTGTAATTTTGTTATTATTTTTATTCGGATGCTTCAAAAGCAGTTGGGGTGCGGTATAATCATAATAGAATAATATATTTACGGAGGTGTTTAACTATGTAGGGAAAACAAAATTACTTGTAAGTTTGTTTACAAATTGATATATAACTTGATAAACAAAAAATATAATAAAAAGAAAGGGCAGCGTAGCTGTGGTAGTAATTATGAAGATCGTAGAAGGAATGTTGAAACAGGTTGAAAATAAGGACGTTGTAAACGGAACGGTTGTTATACCGGGTAATGTTAACAGCATAGGAGAATTGGCTTTTCTCGGATGTACGGATCTTGAATACATTGAAATTCCGCCCAATGTGAAGCGATTGGAATCGGGCGTTTTCTTTGGCTGCTATAACTTAAATGAAGTGAGTGTTTGTAAAGGAACTTATATTGGTGAATTTACTATGGCCGGCAGCCGAGCTCAAATTAAATATAGTGAAATAAAAAGAGATTCTTTAAGTAATAAAATTGCAAAAGCAAAAAAGAAAATGAAAGAGAACGGATGTGAAAATAAAATGAATTATATTAAAAGCTCGGATGAAAGAGTGTAATTATTTTGTTTATAAGATGATTTGAGGTTATTTTTGTAAAAAGATGTGTAAATATCCCTTTTTTATTGACAAAAAGGAAAATAAATGTTAAAATATTCACATAAATTTCAATAAAACAAGAAATTTGTTTGTTAAATCTTCTTAGAACCCCTTGTTGTAACTTCTAATATACCACGTAAGTGCTTCTGAATTTCCTTTTAAACATCTCTATAATCCAAATTAAAATCAATGAACCGGAGCGTTCATAAGTAAAACTATTATCGCAAAATACCGTAGATCTTTACGGTGTTTTTGTGTAAGGAGGTTATATGCTTAAAAATAAAATAATCAAAATTGCTTTTTTAATGGTTTGTGTTGCTGCTATACTTGTACAAGTTTGTGCATGTTCAGATAACAGCAGGACATCACTTTCTTCTTTTGTTTCTGTGTCTAATTCCGGGGTATCGGGAAGAGGTACGGCAACAGTTAATGTAGATTGGGATGGTATTAAGAATGAGGTCTTGGGCAGTATGCCTTCCGGTGAAACAGCTCTGGAGGACTATAACAAAAAGGCAGAAGAATTAAAGAAGTCGCTTTCCTTCGTTTTGGATAAAGCGTCCGGACTGTCTAACGGAGAGTCGGTAACTGTTACAATTATCTGTGAGGAAAAGGCTGCTGTTTCTTATAACATTAAGGTTTATGAAGGTGTAACCTTTGTCCTTGATGGCTTTTTAGATCAAATAGAGGTTGATCTGTTCAAAGAGCTCGAAGTGATGTTTACCGGATTTTCACCAAACGTCGTTGCAACTATTGAAAATAAAAGTCAAAACGAATTTTTGAAAACGGTTAAATTTACAGCCGATAAAACAGAAAATCTTGCTTTTGGCGATGAAATTGTTGTTACGGCGAATTATTCCGAGGAACTTGCTGAAACCTTGGGATATGTTCCTCTTTCAAATACGAAAAAATATAAAGTTCAGGACGTAGCATATTATCCTTATTCTTATTCTGAACTGCCCACCGAGCTTGTCCGCACGCTTACTACACTTAGTTATTCTCAAGTGAATGATCGATGGAAAGATTATAAGTCGGTTATTTTGTCTGTAATGGGTTCTAATGTGGATAGACAACCGTATCTTGATTCAAAGGTTGAAGATATTCAAATAAAAGATCCCGTTTTGACGGAAATTATAGTGCTTTCCAGAAGTGATACGTCCGGCTCCTGGTTCGGTTCATACAATTATCTTTTCTTTGTTTATAAAACGGTGGTTAACGATAACGTCTTGTGTAAGGACACAGAAATTTATCAATGTGTCGTTTTTTCTGATGTTTTTGTGGACGAAGAAGGTGTTGCTACGTATTCCCAATGGAATACGGAAAAGCCTCAATATGAGACTGCTGTGGCGGATGATATATTAACGATATTACAAAAAGAATATTCGTTATATGATAGCGAAGTAGTCTTGAAGTAATGCTTTAGCCGGGAGAAACGTTTTATGCAAAACTATAAAGATTTTAAAAAAGAAAATGAAAATATGACCAGCTACGGCGAGAATTTCGGGGCAATTATAAGTAATTTTTTGTTTTTCTTGAAAAGTTATTTTATAAATCCTCTTGCAGTCAGCCGTACAATGAAGAGTAAAGAGAATCTTAAATTTTCTTTATTTACCGGGAGTATTCATATTATTACATCAATGCTTTTATTTCTCGGCTTCTGTTTAAACTGTACTTCGGTTTTAAAACGAATGTACAGCGGTGTTGTGTCGGCACCAATAGGCACATCGCTTTTATTAGGCTTGTTGTTCGCCATATTAACCTGTCTTTGCTTTTTTGTTATGACGTTTATTGTTTCACATACGAAAGACGCTCAAAAAGCAAAATTCCTCGAGACGATTTCCGTCTTTTGTTCTAACACCATCGGACTTTCATTCCTTTATGTTGTGTGCTTTGTTGTTTCCTTTATTTCTTTTTATTTATCAATACTCGTCTTTTTACTTTCTCTTTTCTATTTTAGCGTTATTTGTACGATTGGTATTGAGGCTCTTACCGATGCAATGATTTTTGGGAAACAAGCCTTTACAACAAGCTGTGTCGTGAGTGCTATGCTTTCTTGTCTTGTTTTTGTGTTTGTTATATTCCTTTATGTTATATTCTCATCGTTCGTTGTGGACGGGGAATATTTAAAGGACGTCTTTTATATCGTATTTAGATATTTAAAATAATCACAGTAAAATCAAAAAATATTTTTAAATTCACATTCAATATTATTGCGGGTGCGGTATAATATTGATGATTGATAAGTTAAAATATCAATAAATTTCTATTTTTTAGGAGGAAAGATCGTTATGATGAAGATCTACGCAAAAGTATTTCCCTATGAGCCCAAAGAGGGTTCTGATTCCAAGGTGTTGGCTTACGCAACTCTTGAGCTTGGCAGCGTTTTGAGGGTAAACGACGTTGTTATTCGCCAGGGCGAAAACGGTCCGTTCGTTGCAATGCCCGCGTATAAAACTAAGGAAGGCGATTTCAAAGAATTTTGCCACCCGGTCAATAAGGAGTTCCGTGACGCTATAAATGAAACGGTTCTCGATGCGTATAAGCGTGATTCTAAATTTGCTGTTCGCAATGGAGGCACCCGTCCTTCTGTTGACGTGACTGCGAATAAATTTGAAAAGGATAACATTAAAGCATTGGCTTCTATGGTTCTCGGAAAAGAGTTTTGTGTTAACAATATTACTGTTGTTGAGAACAGAAACGGCAACCTTATGGTAAGTATGCCGAGCACTTCCTATGAAAAGGATGGAGCAAGGGTTTATAAGGATATTTGTGCTCCTTCCGGCGAATATGCTGAAAAAGGTACTATCGTGGGGCGCATTATCAACGTAACAAAAGAAAAGCTTACTGAAAAGGAGCCTCTTGACGCGCAGGTGGCTGCTGCTTCCGATAAAGCTGCGAAGAAACCGGAAAAGGATAATAAGACAAAAAACAAGGATGAAAAACCGGATAGGGAATAATAATCTCTTGGGAAAATATTGACATATTATACCGCAAGAGGTATAATATAAGGGGATATAGTTGCCCGAATATTCAAGAAAGGAGGGCATTAAGATGGAAAATCGTAAAAAAACGGAGCTTGTCAAAGCTTCAAAGCGAGGCAAAAAAATAGCGTCAATTCTCATCGTTACTATGGTGCTTGCACTGACGTTTTCTACGTTTGTGATGCCGGTTGCTGCCGCATCAATTAACGCAAACTTGACTACGGAGAGTTTGGTCGGCGGCATTATCAGTATCATTTGCAAAGTAGCTTTTTACCTGGGACTTGTTTTTGCAGGTATCGGTATTTTTATGTTTGTTACATCATTTAAAGATGATAACACTGAAAACCAATCCCGTGCGGGTCGTTT
>JBGVFW010000421.1:0-4326 GCA_045121315.1 Eubacteriales bacterium | reverse complement strand
GTAAACATGATACCCCGCTTCTATGACGCAAGCGAAGGCGAAGTACTTATCGATGGCAAAAACATCAAGTCATATTCCCGCACCTCCCTGCGCGAAAAGATAGGCGTCGTGCCGCAGAAATCGGTTCTTTTCCGTGGAACCATCGCGGAAAATATGCGCATGGGCGCCAAGGACGCCACGGACGAAGAGATCGACGCGGCTCTGCGCACAGCTCAGGCTTACGATTTCGTAGCCGAGCGCGGCGGCAAAACTGCCGAGGTCGAAGCCGCAGGCAAAAACTTCTCCGGCGGTCAGAAGCAGCGTCTTTGCATCGCCCGCGCTCTTGTTAAAAAGCCCTCCGTTCTCATTCTTGACGACTCCACAAGCGCGCTCGATTTCGCCACGGACGCAAAACTCCGTATGGCGATACGCGACCTTGAAAACTCCCCCACACTCTTTATCGTTTCCCAACGCGCCGCGTCCGTTATGTATGCGGATAAGATAGTGGTACTTGACAGGGGTGAGGTCGTGGGTCTTGGAACTCACAAAGAACTTCTCGAAACGTGCGAGGTATACAAGGAAATATACTATTCTCAGTTCAGAAAAGATAAGGAGGCGGCAAAATGAAAAAGCAGAAGCTTTTAGGCAAAACCTCTTTTACAACGTTGGCAAAAGCTTTGAAATATGCCAAGCACCGCCGCCCGCAGATAATTTTCGCGGCGATATTCGCCGTTCTCTCAACGGCTTCCACGCTCTATATCCCAATTCTTATCGGTAACGCTATCGACTGCATTATATCGGAAGGTCAGGTGTTCACCGAGGAAATGTTCGGCTACTTCATAAAGATAGCCGTGTTCACGGGCATTGCCGCGCTCGGACAATGGCTGATGAACGTTTCCATCAACTCCGCGGCATACGGCATCGTGGAAAATATCCGCAAGGACGCGATGCACAAAATTCAGCACCTCCCCCTCTCCTACGTTGACACGCACCCCCACGGCGATATAATCAGCCGCGTGACAGCCGATGTTGAGCAGGTTTCCGAAGGTCTTGTTATCGGCGCTCTTCAATTTTTCTCTGGCGCAGTAACTATCGTCGGCACGCTTATATTTATGTTCCGCATCAACTGGATAATCACGCTCGCCGTTGTAGTAATAACACCCGTTTCTCTCGTTGTAGCAAACGTTATCGCGAAGAAAACATACTCCATGTTCAGCAAAAGCACACGCATCCGCGGTGAGCAGACGGCAATAATTGACGAAGCCATCGGCGAGCAGAAAACCGTTCAAGCTCTCGGCACAGAGGCAAACTTCGAAGCAAGATTTGAAAACCTCAACGAAGACCTTCGTAAATCCTCTCAGGTTGCGATATTCGCCTCTTCCCTTGTGAACCCGGCAACGCGTTTTGTAAACAGCTTAGTTTACGCGGCGGTTGCACTCACGGGCGGTCTTATCGCCGCAACAACAGGCGGCACCATACTCACGGCGGGTATACTTTCCTCACTTCTTGCGTACGCTAACCAATACACAAAGCCTTTTAATGAAATTTCCGGCGTTATCGCGGAGCTTCAAAACGCCATCGCCTGCGCTTCCCGCGTGTTCGATTTTCTTGAAGAAAAAGAAGAATCGGACGACTCCGCTCTTTCCGAGCTCGGCGCGGCAAACGGAAACATCAAGTTTTCCGACGTTGATTTCTGTTATGAGCCCGAAAGACCGCTTATCGAAAACTTCAACCTCGACGTAAAAGAAGGCGAGCATATCGCCATAGTCGGCCCCACGGGCGCGGGCAAATCCACGCTTATAAACCTGCTCATTCGTTTTTATGACGTAACGGGCGGCGCGCTTTCCGTTGACGGCGCGAATATCACCAAAATAACGCGAAAGAGCCTTCGCAAAAACTACGGCATGGTATTGCAAGACACTTGGCTGCGCGCAGGCACCGTGCGCGACAATATCGCGCTCGGCAGACCCAATGCTTCCGATGAAGAAATAATCGAAGCGGCAAAAAAAGCGCGTGCGGACGATTTTATCCGCAAGCTATCCAAAGGATATGACACCGTTATCGGTCCCGGAGGCGCGGCGGTTTCGCAAGGTCAGGCACAGCTCATCTGCATCGCCCGTGTTATCCTGCAAAGCCCGAAAATACTTATCCTCGATGAAGCGACGTCATCTATCGACACCCGCACGGAAATGAAGATCAGCGCGGCTATGGACGAAATGATGAAAGGCAAAACAAGCTTCATCGTAGCGCACAGACTTTCCACCATTCAGAACGCAGATAAGATTCTCGTTATGAACGAAGGCAAAATCGTGGAAAGCGGCAAACACGAAGAACTGCTCGAAAAAGGCGGATTTTATTCCGACATTTACATGAGCCAGTTCGCAATTTAACCACAGTACCCTTTTATTTATTCATTTTAAGATAGATAAAAAAATCCAAGCACAGCAAAAAGAAAGGCAATTTTTATGAAACTCATTAAAAGAGAAACCCCTGCTCCGCTCCTCATCGTACTCGTAAGCTTCGACCCGAGCCGCGAGGGAATTGACCATTTCGACCCCGAGCACCCCGAACTCCTCACGGATATCAACAGCCCTTACTATGGTGAGCAGTGGATATCCTCCGACCCCAAGCATTACTATGACACATTCTTTAAAGAAGACGGTAATTCACTTATCGACTACTATAAAGAAATGACGGGCGGCAAGTTCTGGTTCTACCCTGCTCACATCGACCACCCCGATTCCCCCGATCAGTGTGACGGCGTTATCACGCTAACGATGCCTTTCCCGCATCCCGCAGCTCTTCGCAATTTCCGTGGCTATAACAACAAGAGCGCGGCGCACAAGGTTATCCACGATATCGTTAAGGAATGTGACAGATTTATCGATTTCGATAAATACGACAGAGACGGCGACGGCAGAATTACTCCGGACGAATTCGGCATCATTATTCTCAATGCAGGCTACGACCACTCCACACAGAGAGGCGACCCGGATTACGATGGGGTTGACTATGAAAATGCTCCCGATCCCCGTCACCGCTTCATGGTTCATGGCACGAGCCAGCACATCATCGTTCAGACAGACGACGGAGTTCACTTAACTTGCTTCTCCAACGTAGGTGAGCACAGAAGTGTAAAATCTCTTTATATGACTATCGGCACACCGGCTCACGAGCTTGCTCATAACCTCGGCGCGCAGGACCTTTACTCTCGCTTTACAGGACCCGAAGACGCGGAAAAACGCTGGCCCACCCCCCGCCGCTTCTCCATCATGTGCAGCGGTAACCACACGAACGGGGGTAACACTCCCACTTATATGGACCCCTATCAACGTTTGCTCTTTGGTTGGATAAGCCAATCAGAGGCAAACGAAGACGGCATTTACACGCTCTATTCCACAATGACGGGCAAATGCAACGTTGTGAAGATACCCACGCCCAACCCCGACGAATATTTTCTCTGTGAAATTCGTCTCAAAGAGGGGTTTGAAAAATACCTCACAGACGACGATTCTAAGGGCGGCATTGTGGTTTGGCACATCGACGAAAAGATAAACGAAGAATGGTTTTGGAAAGCACAGTGCGTTTCGTCCAACCGCCCCGGCGGCAAAAGGCACGACCTCGGCGTACAGATACGTCCCCGCCAAGGCATGGAAAAAATCTATGACAAGCGCGGCAATTTCGTAAAATTCGGTCCGCTTTACGCGGACGACGGCGAACCCGCAATTCCCTTCTTCTATAAATCCGAAGACCCCACAACAGCTGTTTTCGATTCCAGAGATTATTGCGGTGCCGCTTCCCTTTCGTATTCCCTTAACGAGTTTCCCGAAGGCGTAAGCCCCGATTGGAACCTCAACATTGAAGTGCTCGACGAACCGGGCTCCGAAATGAGAATAAAAATCACAAGAACAGAGGATTAAAAAATGAAAAAAGCGTTATCACTTATTCTGGTATTCGCGCTCCTTTCCCTTTCCCTCGTTTCCTGCGGAGGAAACAAAGAAGTTCCCGATACGGTAACTGCCGAACCTTTCAGCGCGGAAGTTTCCGTAGATACGGCGGAACACGTGCTCCATCACGTTGAAATAAGCGTTGAAGGCTACGGAAAGATTACTCTTGCGCTCGATGAAACCGTTGCGCCCATAACGGTCAAAAACTTCATCGACCTCGCGAGCAGCGGCTTTTACGACGGTCTTACATTCACTCGCGTGCAGGAAGGCTTTGTTATTCAAGGCGGCCAGAGCGAGGAAGAATGTGATTCCATAAAAGGTGAGTTTTCCTCCAACGGAGTTGAAAATGCCCTTTCCCATAAAAAAGGCGTTATCTCTATGGCTCGTACAACCGAGCCCG
>JBGVFW010000420.1:0-4518 GCA_045121315.1 Eubacteriales bacterium | reverse complement strand
CCTCGAGGTCGTCCTCAAATGGATAAAGATAAGAGCGAATTAAATATAAAAAACAGAGAATTTTCTCTGTTTTTTATTATTTCAGTTCAAGCAAAACAGGCTCGCCTGCTTCAAGCGATTTTTTCACGTCTATCACGCGCTGATTGGAAGAACCGCGGAAGCGGAGAGAAATATCCTTCTTTTCCTCCACAAATTCGCCGTCAACAATCACGTCGATAAGAGAGAGCATTTCGTCCGTATACTCGCATCTCGCTCTGGATGGTATCTTACCCATCAGTTCCTCGAAAAGATAGCCTGAGTACGTCCAAACGTTCTTATTCGGCTTTTCCGCCCTTACTCTTCGCAAAAGCCCCACCAAGCACGCTTGGTTCTGCGGTTCAAAAGGCTCACCGCCCAAAAGCGTCAGCCCGGATATGTAATAGGGGGAGAGGGAGGACAAAATATCGTCCTCAACCTCTCTTGTGAAAAGCTTACCGTAAGCAAAGCTCCATGTTTCCGGTTGGAAACAGCCTTGGCAATGATGCGTACAACCCGAAACGAAAAGAGTCGTGCGCACGCCCAAGCCGTTTGCAATATCATTTTTCTTGATTTCGCAGTAATTCATCAGAGGTGAAGTACCCTTTCCTTGATCTCCTGCGTACGGCCTTGGTTCCAATACTGCGTGCCGATGTAACCGCAAGTGCGGCGCGCCACGTTCATCTTGGATTGGTCGCGGTTATGGCAATGCGGACATTCCCAAACGAGCTTGCCCTCGTTATCCGTTACGATCTGAATTTCGCCGTCATAGCCGCAAACTTGGCAATAGTCGCTCTTAGTATTAAGCTCCGCATACATGATATTTTCGTAAATAAACTGCATTACGGAAATAACCGCGTCTATATTTCCCACCATGTTCGGCACTTCAACATAAGAGATAGCGCCGCCGGGGGAAAGAGCTTGGAATTTTGCTTCAAGTGCGAGCTTTTCAAAAGCATCGATAGGCTCTGTTACGTGAACGTGATAGCTGTTAGTGATATAGTTCTTATCCGTAACGCCCTTTACGATGCCAAAACGTTTCTGCAAGCATTTGGAGAATTTATACGTCGTGCTTTCCAGCGGTGTGCCGTAAAGAGAATAGTCGATGTTTTCCGCAGCTTTCCATTTAGCCGTATACTCGTTGAGCTTGCGCATAATGGCAAGACCGAGCTCTTCGCCTTCGGGCTCTGTGAGCTTCTTTTCGATAAGGCTATAAACACATTCCCAAAGACCTGCATATCCCAAGGAGAGCGTGGAATATCCGCCGTGGAGGTACTTGTCAATCGTTTCGCCCTTTTCAAGTCTGAGGAGCGCGCCGTGCTGCCAAAGAATAGGCGCGGCGTCAGAAAGAGTGCCCGTGAGTCTTTCATGGCGGCACTGCAAAGCCTTATGGCAGAGCTCCATGCGTTCATCGAATATCTGCCAGAACTTGTCCATATCCTTGTGCGCGGAAAGACCGATATCAACGAGGTTTACCGTAACAACGCCTTGGTTGAAACGTCCGTAATATTTCGGCTTGCCGTTTTCGTCAACATAAGGAGTAAGGAAACTGCGGCAGCCCATGCAGGTGTAGCAATGACCATCCCCGTTCTTGTCTATCTTATTTTTGAGCATGATCTTCTCGGAGATATAGTCAGGAACCATGCGTTTAGCCGTGCATTTTGCGGCGAGCTTTGTAAGGTAGAAATATTTGCTATCCTCGTGGATATTGTCCTCTTCAAGAACATAAATGAGTTTCGGAAACGCGGGAGTTACCCAAACGCCTTCCTCGTTTTTAACACCCTGATAACGCTGGAGAAGCGTTTCTTCGATGATGAGCGCAAGGTCTTTCTTTTCCTGTTCGTTTGCCGCTTCGCCGAGATACATGAATACCGTAACGAAAGGAGCTTGTCCGTTCGTTGTCATAAGCGTTACTACCTGATACTGGATAGTCTGAACGCCACGGCGTATCTCTTCGCGGAGTCTGTCCTCAACGATCTTGTTTATCTTTTCCTCGGAGGGCTCTACGCCGAGCGCTTCTATCTCTTTAAGAGTGGATTTTTTTATCTTTTCGCGCGATATCTGCACGAATGGTGCAAGGTGAGTCAAGCTTATGCTCTGACCGCCGTATTGGTTGCTGGCTACCTGCGCGATGATCTGCGTTGCGATATTGCACGCCGTGGAAAAGCTGTGGGGCTTTTCTATCTTCGTACCGCTAATCACTGTACCGTTCTGAAGCATATCTTCAAGGTTTACAAGGTCGCAGTTGTGCATATGCTGCGCAAAATAATCGGAATCGTGGAAGTGGATAATACCATCTCTGTGCGCCTGTACGATATCCTCCGGCAAAAGCACGCGTTCCGTGATATCGCGGCTTACCTCGCCCGCCATATAGTCGCGCTGAACGCTGTTGACGGCGGGGTTTTTATTGGAGTTTTCCTGTTTAACTTCCTCGTTATTACATTCGATAAGAGAAAGTATCTTATCATCCGTAGTGTTGGATTTGCGCGCCAAGGAGCGAATATAGCGGTATCTGATATAGTTTCTGGCAACATTGAACGCGCCGCGTTCCATGATGCCGTTTTCCACCATATCTTGTATTTCTTCAACGCCGAGTGCGCGAGCCATATTGTTGCCTACCGCGCGAACGTGCGCTTCAATGTCTATAATATCCTGTTCGGTGAGTCTTTCCTCTTCGGGAACGGTTACGTTTGCCTTTGAGATGGCAATTTTTATCTTGTTACTGTCGTAAGATGCCTGGGAACCGTTTCGCTTTATAATGTTCATAAATACACCTCTCAACAAATTGATTTTTCTTTTGGTTAGTTGCTTAATAAGGATACCACAAATTGTGCTCTTTATCAAGTATCAAAACACAAAAAGCCACAAGATGATGTATTTTTGTTGAAATTGACCACAAAATATTCCGTTTTTTCTATATATCGCAAAACTTAATTTTTTATCGGATATTGTCGTTTTCGGCCCATTTTTCGGCGGTAAAAACCCTTATGTGCTCTTGTTTTTCGTCATTTTAATCTTCCTTTGCGGCACATTTTTGCGGGGACTTGACAAACAAATTTTTTTATGGTATGGGCGACGGAGCCGTGAATAAAACATACGTTTTTCTCTGTTTTCAACAAAAACGAGATCGAAAAAGCACACCACAATATATTGTGGTGTGCTTTTTATTCATATACTATTCAATTTTCCCTTTTTACGCGTCGCTTTTTATGCCCCAAACGTAGTATCCGCCCGCGTTATCCTCGGAAACGTATACGTCCGTCACGTCGTTCGGAATATAAAGCGTTCCGCCAGCCGCGGTTTGGTGAGATATTACATAATCTTCAAAAACGTAAAATTCGCCGTCCTTATAAAGAGATGAATATTCCTCCAACACAGATTTCGTGCGATAGATTATTTCGGCGTGCGGCTCACCCACGTAGCGCAGGTGCCACGGCTCATACGTCACGCCGGTAATATCCTCTGCCCAATATGGGTAACGAATGATAAATCCGTATTCATGCGCGTGACGCGCGAGCCACTTGCCCGCGGCAGATTTTATAAAATCGAGGCTCGCATATTCATCCGTACGCACGTCCACGGCAAGCCCGCATTGGTGCTCGCTTGCACCGGCAGGAACAGCAAATTCGTTCACCGCATAAATAGACTCCTGCTTTTCATACGTGCGAAAGCTGCTCGTAATGCTCAAAATTTCGCCCGTTGCCTCGGCACACGCATCGAAAAGTATCATTAAATGCGAATACGCCTCCTCGGTGACGCTGTGAAGCTCGTTAACGGAAACAAGTTTTATTTTTGTGTCATCACTCAGCATATATTCCGTATTCACAAGCCACAGGCTTGTGGAAAAAATAACGTCGGAGTTTTCCTCTGCAAAATCGGAAACAGAAAGATATCTAAGCTCGTCATTATCGTAGAAAGTGCGCTTCAATACCCATTTTTCGCCTATGCGCAAACCGTCCATAAAACCATAAAACTCATAGTAATAATATTTATAAAAGACAAAACACAAAACAAAAGCACACAAAAGAACAAAAGCTAAAAACAGCGCGATTATTTGTTTCTTTGTAAGTTTTCTTTTTGTGTTTTCCATAGTTTTTTCACTCCCAAATTTTATGTTTTCGCCGCAGATACAACTATTATCCGCTTGGCACCGTAAAGTTTTGAAAGCTCGGAAAGTCTTGCAGCGGTACTGCCACTTGTTACAACATCGTCAATAATTATAACGATCTTGCCCGAAATGTCTGCCTTTTCAGAAATTTTAAAAGATTTTTCGGCGTTCTCCGCCCTATCCTTTGCGGAAAGAGTTTTCTGCGCTTTCCCGCCGCCCGCACGCTTGAATACCTTCAAAAGCTGAATTCCCGTTATTTTCGAAACTTCTGTTGCAATTATATGCGCTTGGTCAAATCCGTATTCCTTAATTCCGCTTTTTGATCGCGGAGGAAAAACTATTGCAAGATGCTCTCCCGCGCTGCGCGCCGTTTCTTCTTTTAAGATTTCGGCACA
>JBGVFW010000419.1:0-4387 GCA_045121315.1 Eubacteriales bacterium | reverse complement strand
ATGCCTTTGCCCTGGTGTATTTGCGGACGGTGGAAATGAACATATCGGCGGTTACTGCCTTGCTGCTCAATTTATCCATTTCAGCGCGGAGGGTCTTTATTCTCTCGGATATCTCCTTTTGCTCGTCCTCATATCGTCTTGACATTTTGGAAAAGCGATCATCGGAGAGCTTACCCGAAACATTGTCCTCATAGATGCGCTCAAACAATCCGTCCAATTCTTCATCACGGGCTTGCAAGGCTGCAAGCTCTTTTTCTTTGAGCTTACGGTCAAGCGCCACACTTTGTTGAGAACTGCCCATAACGGCCTTTACGAAATCGTCCTCATAATGGCTTGCAAACTTCGTTAACCGTTTGATCTCACCAAGCACCACCTGCTCCAGGAAATCCACACGGACATAATGGGTAGAGGTACAAGTCCCTCTGTTGCCCTTGTAGTTGGAACAGTTGAAATACTTGATCTCGGGATTGCCTTGATTGAAATGGTAATGGAGGTTGTTTCCGCAGTCGGCACAAACCAAAAGACCCGAAAACATATTTTTCTCTCCATCGTTGGTAGCGGAAAGTAAGGTATCCTCGGTAAAGGGTTTGATAGACGCCTGTTCCGCCTTCGCCGCGTCCCGCCAGGGTTTCGTTTTGTGGTGACGGATCGCCGCCCTGACCTTGCTGCCGGTATAGCTCACGCTGCGCTCGGCCAGGAGCTCGCCCTTGTGTCCCGCCTCCACACCCACGTTCTCATGCTCGACCTGCCGTATCTTGCTGTGTGCCGTTGCTTTTAGCTCCTGCACAGGACGGGATAAAGGGTTATGGTGCAGCTTGCCGTTTGGCTTTTTCGCCACTTCCTCAAAGCGAAGTCTCGTTTTACCCTTACCGGCTGCCTCGTCAAAGGTCCGCTCGGCGCGTATGACCTTCTTTGTGGGGATGGCCGCTTTTGCCTTATCCAGCTTATCCGCCGCCTTGTCGGAACGGTCGATGTACTTTTTCATAGCAGGATCGGCGCGTTCCTCGTCGGTGAATTGCAGACGGGAGGAAGGACGGCACCTTGCAGCCGAACCTTCCTTGACCGCCTTATCGTCGGCTTTCGCCTGTTTCTTTGCAGTATGCGCCTCGTGGTGTTCCGCCGCACGCGCCGCCAGATCGACAGCCGCGCTTGCCGGTTCCTCCGATGAAGCGGATAAATCCACCTCGGGATCACGGGAGCTTATATTTGTTACCTCGCCCGTGGCGAGATTTTCCGTTACCGCGCCGTCGTGGGTCATTTTCTGCGTTACCTTGTCCGGCGCTTTCAATTCTTTCATAGGCAATCACCGTCCTTTCCGTAGGGGCAGATATCCACACAAGCCCCGGTCTCTATTGCCGCGATATAGCGGAAGATGGGATACGCCTGGGGAGGACAGACAGCGTTGCCCAGGGTCTTTAACCGCAGGGCGCGTCCATCCATCCTTTCGGTCATACGGGGGACGCCCTCGGGTTCTCCTGCCCAGAGGATACGTCCGTCCATCCCTTCGGGAAGCCCATCAGCCATTCCACCCAATCGGGGTTCAAGGCCGAATTGTCGGATACCGGCTGTTCCAGCGCTATCATTTGCGCCGCCAGGTTCCCGTCCTTCTTCTTCGGATTGAAGGCCGAGGGTTTCAGAGTGGAGCGGAACTCGTCCGACGCAACGGGGGTCAGATAGAACACCGCCGCTGACAGCGGAAGGCTCCAGATCGCCCCGCTTTTGTTCCTCTTTCGGAATATCCCACCGTCCGACAGGAACACATCCAGGCTTTGCGCGTCCCGGCCTGTGCATTTGTCGGAGGCAAGGGGTGTGGGAAACATCAGCCGCGACGATAAAAGTTCGCTGGCGCTCATGCCATGCGCCGACGCCGCAAGCCGGAAATACGAATGGGAGAACAGCGTATCCCGCTTTTGCCAGGTCAAAGATCGTTTTGTCGAGCCCCATATTGATGAAGCCAGCAACATTTTCCCCAAGCACCCAACGGGGCCGCAGTTCGGTAATAACGCGGCACATTTCCGGCCATAGGTAGCGTTCATCCTCAAAGCCTTTTCTTCGTCCGGCTGTTGAGAAGGGCTGACACGGAAATCCGCCTGATATGACGGTGACTGTTTCAAGTCCTGTTTTCTCAAAAAACGCCTCCTTCGTGAATGTAGTAATATCCCGGAACCTGGGAACGTCCGGCCAGCGCGCCGAGAGGACGGAGTGCGGAAAATCCGCCCATTCACACTGACAGACGGTTTCAAACCCCGCGGCCTCCGCCGCAAGGTCAAGACCGCCTATGCCGGAAAACAGGCTCACGTGGGTAAGTTTAGTCATTGTTTTCGTTGGAACGGAAGGCGGCGATCTCGCCGTCAAGTTCTGCAAGAACGGCCTCCATGTCCGCCGTCACCGCCTTGCTTTTGGCGATCAGTTCACCCATCACGTCAAAGAAGGTGACGCATTCCTCGTCCTCGGGGGTATCCTCGTCCTCATAATCGCAGTAATCCAGAAACTCCGCTGCCTTGATATCCTCCAGGTCTGCGGGATTTTCGTGGATCATGTAGCTTTCGGGAATAGCCCAACCCTCAAAAAGCTCATCCGCCATCATCCCGTACAGGATCGCCGCCTTGCGAAGCTGGGTGTAATTCTCTCTGGACTGCGCCTGCTCCGCAATATATACGAGCTGACGGATATATTCGTACAGGTGCACGCGCTCCTTGACAACCTTCTCATAGGTTTCTTTTGTGATAAGGTAGATATTTTCGTTATTCATGTGTGGTTTCTCCTTTCGATGTTTCACCAAGTTTTGTAGTCATAATGGCGTAGAGCTCGTTATCCTTCGGGAAGTTATCCACGAATGGTAGGATCACGTTGCCGAAGAAGATAAGCCCCTGTCCGGGTCCCGCGTTTGAGATATGCGCCGCCTGCTGATTAGAGATATTCAATCTCTCACAAAGTATCTTGCGGTCGCCGCTTGACCGTCTTGATCGCCTCGTTCTGATCCATACTGCGGATATGGAGACTGACGAGAATATTACTGTCGGTATCCAAAAGCTCGGTGAGCAGTCGGTCGTCCATCTCGGGCGCGCTGATCTGCAAAAAGGACGCGGCGCAGAATTTGTCCGCCATCGTAAATTTCCTCGACTCTCCGAAACGGAAGGAGGACGGGGCGATAAAGTCCTTGACCGAAAGGCCCGACGGTGCAAGCCAGCTCCATTCAAAGGAAAACCGTTCTCCGTCCGGGTGGAGGATACTGTGCAGCACCTCCAGCCATTCACGGCCGGTCAACTCTTTTGCCAGGGCGCCCATCACCTTGAAATGGTTGAGAGCGTCGGCAACGATACGGGAAAATCTCGCCCTTGCCGCCTTGATATCCTTTGCCTCAATGGTGAGAACAAGGTATTTTGTTTTGATAAGGCCGTTGTTGCCGTGTTCAAGCTGACCTCGGAGCATTTGCGTATAGCACTCACGGATATGGTCGAAGTCGTCGTTTTGCGCCGCGATCTCGATACGCTTTACGAAATCCTCACGGTTCATACGGTGGCTCACAAGGGAGAGCTCCAGACCGATAGAAGCGTCGTGGGCGTTATACATATCGCAGAGAGCTTCAAAAATTGCCGTCTGATCGTCGGGCTTGGCAAGCTGATAATTCACGTCCTCAAACTCGATACAGCGGGACCAGGTCTTTTCATCCAGACGGCACAGACCGTCCGGGTACATTTGACGGAACGGTAAGGTGTCCTGCGCCGTTCTCGCCTTGCCGTCGCCCTTCGCATTTTCGATAATGCGCTTGATCTCACGCTTTTCAGCGTTTGTCAGCTTTACCTTCGGTCTTGCCGCGTTGACCGCCTGCGGCTCTTGCTTTGGCTTTACGAACAACAGCCATCACCTCCTTGTAAGCCCAGGGAGGATCGGCATAAATCACGTTGTATTTCTTCATACCGCCTCCTTAATGCGCTCCAAACAGGGATTTTGAGAGAGAACCCGTTTTGAACAACGCAAAACACAGAAGCACCGTATATCCCATGCAGCTCCAGATGGCGCCGGAGATATTCCCGGTCGTGCCAATGGTCTGAATGAGAACGGAATAGATCGCCACGCACACCATAATGAGAAACGCCTGAAACGCCAGAGCGAACAGAGATTTTAAGTAATTCTGCCCGGTGGAGCTCCAATCACGGTTTGTCATAGTGGCAAGGGGGATCGGTCCGATGGAGGTCGTCAAATACACCTCGATCATGCGTCCGTAAATGACGAGCATAATACAGATGGAGAGCGCGTTCATCGTCAGCCCCACGAAAAGGGACTGGAACCATAGGCCGAAAAGTTCTCCTGTGCCGAGGGCTTCAAGCTGTGCCTCCATATTGGATATTACGGTGTTCACGTCAAGGGCGGTGTTTCCGATGAT
>JBGVFW010000418.1:0-6857 GCA_045121315.1 Eubacteriales bacterium | reverse complement strand
GGGGCCCCCGCCCCGTCTGTCTGTTTTGGGTACGTATATATTCGTTTTGGGCGTGTTTGTATGCGCCGTGTGTCTTTGCTTGTATGCGGCGCGAAAGGCGCGTAGGGCGCGCCCTCGCGCTTGTGTGCGTTATTCCTCGTCAGCCGCGCAAATGTCAAGCTCTGCAAATTCCTCGTCGGTCATAGCGCGGAGCTTTTCAAGGGTGCGGTCGGCAAGCTCGCGCATATCCTCGTCCATATACGGGAGCGCGTCGCTCATTTCTTCAATCAGACTTGCGCGATCTTCGTAAATGTAAATGCTGATAAGGTTTGTTTCCTCAACGGTAAATCTTGTGTTCATTCTCATACCTCCAAATCATTATTTTTCTTTTTGGTCGCCGCTTTTTTCGGGGCGGCTTTTTCTTTGCCCGCGTCCTTTTTAAGCTGTGCGCGGATAGATTGTTTTTCTTCTTTGGGCTTGCCGCGCTTCTCGTCTGCCTTTATCGCATTTGCAAGATCAACAAGGGAGATCGGCTCGCCCGCGTTTACCTTTGCTTCCAATGCGTCAACGGTGGGCGTTTCGGGTGTGTTGTTGATGATACCGTCAAACTTGTTGTCGTTCTGCTCGATTGTGTCATCAACGTGTTTTAAGGGATTTTCTGCGGCAACGGCGAAAGCCTGCGTACCGTTTCCCATAATCAAGTGCTTGCCGTCGTCGGACGTATGATGTACGCCGTAGCCCGCCGCTTCCATTTGCTCGCGGGTCATATCGGTAATGCTGAAACTGCCGCGCGGCGTGTTGATTTTCTCGCCCATCGTGTGTTCTTCGGGTGTCATACCCGCGCTTGCGGCTTCGTGTGCGATCTCTGCCTTAACTTGTTCCTTGTATGCTTGCAGTTCGGGGTCAAAGTCTGACCGCTTCGGAGCTTCGGGAAGCTCGTAGGTCCCGCTATTGAGCATAGCGCGGCACTCTGCAACGTACTCGGTAATTGCCGTAAAATATGCCGTGTCAATAGGTGTCAGACTTGCGGTGTTATGTAGTGCTGTTTTCGCTGTCTGTTCCATTTCCGAGAGGTTGCAATGTAGCCGCAAATACGGGACAACCTCGCCCACCAAAAGCTCGCGTGTCGCTTTGTCTGCTTCCATAGCTTCGCGCCCCTCACTCCGCAATAGCTGATTCTGCCATTCCTCATTGTTCAGATAATAGGCGTTGAATTTCTCAATGTGATCTATCAAGGATCCTTCGCCGTCGCCCAAGTCCTGGCGTCCCTCATACTGTTCGGGCTTGCCGTCAAGGGTGAAGTCAAGACGGAATTTTGTTTTATCGTAGCCGGGGGTATCTTTGTTCTGCGCGTCAAGAGCTTCAAACAAAGCGTTGGCGCGGGATAGGGGCATTGTTTCGCCGTCGCGGAGCTTGCCGTTTTCACTCCAAATGATCGTAACCGTCGGCTCGCCTTTGGGGTCAAGTTCGGGCGGTGCCGCTTCACGCTCCTTTTGAATTTCCGCAATGTGCGCGTCAATGCTGTCTATGATCTCGGCGGCAGTAGCGCGGATAGTTTCAAGGGAGCTTTTCAGTTCGGACATTTCGCGCCCGCTACTCCACCCCGCAACGTAGCCGAAAGAGTAATCAGACGTATCAAGTCCGTAATGCTGACAATTTCGTCTTGGGTCATAAGCTCCTTACCGAGCTTTTGGAAGTTTAGCCCGTGGGACACCTCGCGTCCTCGGTTTTCGCTTTTATTAAAGCTGTCGATTGTTTCCTTACCCAAGATTTCGGAGATTTCTTTAAGTGTGGTTTTCTCCTTGCCGCCTAGGAACAGCATAGGCTGTTGTGGTTGCTCATAGATCACATAGTCAGCACCGCGCAAGCGTCCTTTCTCGTCGCGTTCTCTTGATCGGACGATATATCCCGCTTTTTCAAGCTCGCGTATGGCTTCGCGGATAGCGTCTATCTTTTCTCGGTTGATGTATGACAGCCCCGCAAGGGTAAAGTCCCAATCGTCGGGCAGGGAGAGCATTTGCGACAACAGCCCCTTTGCCTTTAAGGTCAAGTTTTTGTTTCGTAGGTGGTGATTGCTCATAACGGTATATCCCGCGTTTCGCTCCACCCGAAAAACTGCCATTGTGTATCACTCCTTTGTAGTAATAGAAAAAGCGGCGTTCCTATCTTCCCGCGTGGGAATTAGTAAACGCCGCTTTTCTGCTCGGCAATATAGTCTTTTATGATCTCGCCAAAGTCAGCCGTAAAGGAAAATATGAAGTATTCCAACACGGCGGGGTCTGCGCCCATTGGCTCGGCTTCTGCGGAGAACTGCAAGCCCATCAGCCCGTAAAGTGCTTTGATGATCTTGAACAGCTTGCCGCGATCTGCGGGGGTGTTCATTGAAACGAAAATATCTGTCAAGCGGTTTATCGTTTCCTTGTCGCCGCCCGTTGATACCCATACCATTTCAGCGAATGGCTGTGTAATCGCGCCCGATACAAGATTGATCTTGCCCTTGCAAATTTCTCCGTTTTGTGATATAATACCCTTGTCAATGAGTATCTTTTTAGGGTGTGTCATTCTGTGGAGTCCTCCTTTTAGAACATTTTTTGAAAGGTGCCCGTGGTGCCCTTATGGTGCCCACTTCTGCAAAAACACCTTATAAGAAGATAAATAGGCAAATACGAAAATATATAAAAACCCTTGTATTTTGCGGTTTTTATGCGTGAAGTGGTAAGACTTTGTGCGGAGATATACGGGGATTTTGGGCTTTTCACAGCCCTCGAAATCAGTTTGCGAGCAATCGCACAGGGGTTCGAATCCCCTCCTCTCCGCCACGAAAAAGACCACATTTGTCTGGTAGACAAATGTGGTCTTTTTCGTGCTAAGTGTGCATTGCGGGCGTGAGTGAATTTAATTTCACTAAGAATAGCGAGAGTTCAAGGTCTTACATAAAACCGGCAAAGCATCTTTATTATAGCCAATAGTCAAAAATCGACAAGGTTTGTTTGAACCTTGTCGATTTTTACTTATTACCTTACTACTTTTTGCATAGTAGAGATGTTATATCTCCCTTATTTTCCGCAATATCTCTTTATCTGCGGGGCAGAACGTGTACATATCCATTTCCTCGCGGGTTATCCAGCGCAAATCGCAATGTTCAAACAGTTTAGGAGTGCCTTGCACGATTTTTGCGCTAAACAGCGTCAAATGGATCATTATATCGGGATATTCGTGCGTAATTTCCGTAAACACACCGCCAACTTCCACTGTCACGCCAAGTTCCTCTCGGCATTCACGCACAAGAGCCTGCTCTTTTGTTTCACCCGCTTCCACTTTTCCACCGACAAATTCCCACAAAAGCGCATTAGATTTGTGTGCGGGACGGCGGCATATCATAAATTTATCTCCATCCCATATCAGTGCAGCAACAACTTCAGTCATGTTTCACACCTCGATCTCATATTCCCAATCGATTATCCCCCCAAACTCTTTTACATTTGTGTAACCAAGCTCGGCAAGAATTTGGGCGGCGTTTTTGCTTCGTCTGCCGCTTCTGCAATAGACAAGAATGAGAGCGTCCTTATCAGTAAGCTCTTTTTCTGCCCTTTCCGCTATCTCATAATCGGGTATGAGCACGGCGCCGGGAATATGACCCTCGTCAAATTCCTCTTGCGTGCGCACGTCAAGTACAATATGATCAGTTTCGGTTTCCATAATTTCTTTCGCTTCTTTTGCGGTAATGCTCATATAACTTCCTTTTTCCGCGCCTGCGCCGCCGCTTCCACACGAATCAAGGAGAAGAAGTGCAAAGCACATAACCATCACAAAAATTTTCTTCATATTTCACCTAATATTTAGGGAGGGGCATCCCCTCCCTTTTTATTTAGTCTACCCAAAGAACCATTTCCAGTATGCGTTTTACGCACGCCGCCATTTCATCTCTGGTGATAAGTCCCGCTTTATAAGGCTCGATAAGTCTGCCGCCGTTGCCGTAAGGCATACGGACATCGTTGCCCGCTTTAACTTCCTTGTAATGCTCAGCCCAGTTATCATAGTCGGAGGTTATCATACCTTCGTATCCCCATTCACCGCGCAAAATACCCGTGAGAAGCTCCGCGTTTTCGGAGGTATGTACGCCGTTCAAGAGGTTGTAAGAGGACATTATAACCTTCGGGTAAGATTCTTTCACGCATATTTCAAAGCCTTTGAGGTATATCTCACGCAAAGCGCGCTCCGAAACAATGGAATCGGATGCATAACGATTTGTTTCCTTGTTGTTCGCGGCAAAATGCTTCGGCGTTGCGCAAACTCTCTGCGATTGTATGCCGCGCACCATAGCCGCCGCCATTTTACCTGAAACGAGCGGGTCTTCGGAGAAATATTCAAAGTTTCTGCCGCAAAGCACGCTTCTGTGAATGTTGAGCGCGGGTGTGAGCCATATCTGCATATTGTTTTCAAGACATTCAAGTGCTCCCGCCTCGCCCACTTCCTCCAACAGATCCGTGTTAAAGCTGCACGCAAGCGCCGCAGGTATCGGGAAAGCTGTGGTGCGTATGCCGCGCTGCCAATGCAGGCGCAAGCCCGCCGCGCCGTCTGCCGTGGCTATGGGCTGTATGCGATATTTGTTATCAAAGCCGCCGATGGTGCTGTTGTTGCAAACGCCTGTGTTTCTTTGACCCGCCAAAACCTCCATAAGGTCTTCGTCGCTCATCTGAGAAATAAATTCATCGAGCGTTGCTTTGCCGTCCGCCACGGCGTAAAGAGATATGACGTCCTCGCGCGGTTTATATTCGCTGTGGTAACCAACGGGGAAAGTTTTCACTTTCTCTGTTCTCGCGGGTACGTCGCGATAAGTTCCGTCTGCCATCAAGCGTTTTTCAAGTTTTACGGGCGCGCAATAGGAGTTGAGTTTTTCCACAATTACGTTTTCGGGAAGAGTGTACGTGTACGCAAGCTCATTATCGCGCACGGAAGTACCCACGAAAATTTTGTATTCGCCCGCCTCGAGCACGTATGCGCTCTTTTCAACGTCGCCCATATCGTCGAAGCTTGCCATATCGTTGATGTCGAAAGCAAGGCTCAGCGCGGCAGTTCTGCCGGGCTCAAGCAAAGGTGTTTTCGCAAACGCAGCGAGAGCAATCTTTTCTTTGGAAATTTTGCCTTCGGACGCGCTGTAATAAACTTGCACCACTTCTTTGCCCGCGCGCGTGCCTGTGTTCGTAACTTTCAAATTCACGAAAATGCGCTCGCCGTCGCAGGAAACAAAAATTTTGGAAAGTGCGAATGTCGTGTATGTCAAACCGTAACCGAAGGGGTAAACAACGGCTTCCTTCTTGCCCGGAATCGTTTCAAAATAGCGGTAGCCAACAAAAATATCCTCTGTATATTTGACGTAATCTTCGGATTCATGGTAACCCGCGGAGGTAGGATAATCTTCAAATCTTGCCGCAAAAGTGTCCGTAAGTTTGCCGCTCGGCGCGTCATCGCCAACGAGCATATCCGCCGCCGCAAGACCGCCCTCCATGCCGCCCTGCCAAAGCAAGATAGCCGCTTCAACTTTGTCGTTATTCGCAAACCAAGACGTATCTACCATCGTGGGTACGTTGAGAAGCACAACAACGTGCTTGAAATTTGCAAGAACATCGGCAACCATCTCTTTTTCGCAGTCTTCAAGCTCAAAATATTTCGTTTGAGCGTCGTTATGTTCGTCAAAACCCTCGCTCGAAACTCTGCAAATGGTAATTACAGCGGTATCGGTAAATTCAGACGCCGCGCGCATAAGCTCTGCGGGCACCTTCGGCTCTGCAAGTCTGCCGCTTTGACCGCCGTTTCTGCGGGCGGTAGCAACGCTTGATTCGTAGAAAATCGAAAGCTCGTCAAAAACTTCAACTTTCGGCTCGCTCGGTTTCAAACCGTCGTTTGAGCCTTTCATTTTAAGTCCTTCGTATATATTGCGAACGTAAGGTGAAAAAACATCGCTGGAACCTTTTCCGCCCTTGATGTAATCTATCTGTGCGTTTCCGAAAACGGCGATCTTTGTGCCCTTTTTAAACGGCAAAATGCCGTTATTTTTGAGAAGAACGCTTCCCTCGCACGCCGCGCGGCGGGAAAGCTGTATATGTCTTTCGCACGCGGTAATGCTGGACCTGTTATCGCCCAACGGAATATTCGGTGTGAATCTTGCTCTAAGCCATTTTTCGGTAGGATTGTAATACATAGAAAGCGCTCCTTAGTATTTTTAGTTATATTACCATTAAAAAATTCTTTTGTCAACATCAAAATTCGCGCTAATTTGAAAAAAATTCCTTAAAAAGAAGCACACCCCGCGCGTCATACCGAGCAGACTGTCGAGATTTTTCGGCTTCACTTAGTTTCGCTCAGAATGACCATGGCGAGACGCAGTCGAACGTATCTCGCGCAATCGTTGATTTTAACCCATTTCAGCGCAAATTCCTATGCTACAAAAAAGTGGATAACGCACATTCTGCCTCTCATCTTAAACTTTGTTTGACGGGAGAGGTTTTGTTTTCGTGAATTATTTTATTGTATGCAACTTTTTCTCGCTTTCGAGAAAAAGTTGCAAAAAGAGAAAAAAGCCCTTCGAACTTCGCCTTCAAATTCGCAGAATTTGAATTTCGCTGCATTAAAAAAGAATAAAAAAGGCAATAGATTTGTTAGCACTAAAGGATTTTTGCTTCTTTTCCGCCGCTTTTCTTTCAAAAAGAAAAGCGGTAATAAAATTCAAAATTACGTATGAATTTTGCGCAATTTCCTAGACAACAAAAAAGCACACTTTGGCGCACCTGCCATAAAGCAGAAAACGGTATAGTTGTGGAAATACGACTATACCGTTTTTATATTAAAATTCAACTAAATTTAGAAAAATTCTCTCC
>JBGVFW010000417.1:0-3477 GCA_045121315.1 Eubacteriales bacterium | reverse complement strand
GGATATTGGGAAACCGAAGAAGGCTTCCGCACAAATGCGCTTTTCCCCTGCGGTATGCTCCTTGAAGACGACAATACCGTCAGAATCTATTACAGCGCCAGCGACGCCATCGTGAGAATGGCAACAGCCAAACTTGACGATCTTCTCGCCCTCTGTACCGAGCCGAGAAAATAAGCTTCAAGGAGAAACTTATGAATAACAAGCTCATTATGGAAATGGCAAAGTATTACGCAGGTCAGCCCGAAAGAATACAGCATTATGTAAAGGTTTTCACATATGCGAAAATGATCGGTGAAATGGAAAATCTCACCGCAGAAAAACAGCATATTCTTGAAACCGCCGCAATAGTTCACGATATCGGTATTAAGGCTAGTGAAGAAAAATACGGCGACCTCATCGGCAAGCATCAAGAAGAGCTCGGACCCGCCATCGCGGAGGAAATGCTCTCAAAGCTTGGCTACGACGAGTATGTTATAAAAAGAGTTTCATTTCTCGTCGGTCATCATCACACATACAACATGATAGATGACGTTGATTATCAGATACTTGTGGAAGCTGATTTTCTTGTAAATATCCACGAAAATTATAACCCCTACTCTTCCGCGCTTGAAGCGTACAAGCGTATTTTTAAAACGCGCTCGGGCAAGGAGCTCTATCAAATCATGTACGAAATATGAAGATCAAAATAACAATAAGGTATTGCACTGAAGGTAATTAAGGATATAAAAGAACTAAATGAATCTCAAATTAAGTCTGTAACCACAACTGAAGGTTAGCCTATCCAAATCAAACGTTATCTTCAAGATCTGACTGAATACGTGTTGAAGAATCTGTGAGGGCATTATATGAATATTGCAGATAGCATTATAAAAAACAAACTAAAGAATGTGTACTTCATTTGGGGTCGCGGCAAAACAACTATTGCCAACCGTCTAAAAGAAAAGTACGGTTTTTACATTTACAGCACAGACGAAAGCCGTGATAGGCAAATGACAATAGCTAATCCTATTGATCAGCCCTATATGTGCCGCGATTTTCAAAAAGAATACGGTGTAAAAAGCTTTTGGGAGCTACCAAAAGAAGTTATCGAAGAACGAGAAAAGCATTTTGTTGCAGAAATGACGCCTATGATGGTAGCCGAATTGATACAACTGTCAGCCTTGCATAAAGTCATTATTTGCGAGGGGGATATTGATTATCGTGCCGTTGCTCCGATTGCCACTCACACCGTTCATCTCTATAATCAAAGTACATCATTTGACTGGTTCAAGCGCCTTGATCATGAAGATGTGCGCGACGCTGTACGCAACAGAACGGATTTAAGCGAGGAAGAAAAACAGCTTATCATAGATAATGCTTACAATGTGGTAGCCGTAAATGAAAGTACATTACCCGATTGGGTAGTCGAGCTCGGCATCAAAAATATTGTGTGGAATGATCACACAAGTATAGCCACGACAGCAACGGAAGTTGCAACATATTTTGGATTTAACAAGTAGGTATACAATGACTACTGAAAAACTAAAAATCCGTCAATTAACCAATCAGCATCTCCTCTACCCCTCGGACAAAATGACGGTCGTCCGCGATCTGTGCGGCGTGCAAGCGCAGTTTTTCCCAAACGCCATGCACTCGCTGAAGATCCGTTGCAACGATTACGACGAGCAGACGGTCGCCGACGGACTTGTGAAAAACTGGTCTGTTCGCGGCACGGTTCACGTATTCGCCGAGAGTGATCTGTCTCTTTTCATCCGTTGCAATAACGGCGAGTCATACCGCAAAAACGAATGGGGCGGCTACACCTTTTGGAATCAGCGCAGAGAGTGGGCACTCACTCCCGAAAGGCAAAAAGAACTTGCAACTATCATAATTGCCGCGGTTTCCAAAAAGGCATATACCCGTGACGAACTGAAAGAGCTTTGCCGTGCACACGGTATGAATGACTTGGAAGAATCCTCTATGTTCGAGTCATGGGGTGGCGGTATTCGTGAGCTTTGCGAACGCGGATTTATGCATTATGTAGTGCAGGAGAAAAAGGCGTATATTGCCTCGCCTGAGTTCAAGCCTATCCCCGAGGAAGAGGCCAAGCTTGAGATTGCCCGCAGATATTTCACCAATATGGGACCCGCCACTATTCACGACGCGATGTATTACACAGGAGCGAAGCAAGCCGAGGTGAAGAATTGGCTCAAAGTGCTGCCTGTTGAGTCGATCGAGTGCGAGGGCAAAACATATTACTATATTCCAAACGGAAAGTCCTACGACAAAGAAATTCCACCTTGCATTTTCCTTGCAGGCTTTGACCAGCTTATGCTGGGATATCAGAAGAAGGAAAGCATCTACCTGCCCCAGGAGCATTTGCGCGGCATCTTCAATCTTGCAGGAATCGTTATGCCGCCCATTCTTTTGAACGGCAAAGTTGTCGGCAAATGGAAAAAGAAAAATTCCACGTTGACATTGACCTTTTTTGAGTCTGTTTTAGATAAAGATAAAAATATTATTAACAACGCAGCCGAACAACTTTGGCTTGATTTGAAAAAGATCGTAATTGAATGATAAACAATCAAGAAGTAAAATAACATGCATTTTATAAACGCAAAATATGTTTAACAAGGAAATAAAAATGAAAGATATTCAATGGTTTAAAGAAGCAAAATACGGTTTAATGGTACATTTCGGGCTCTACTCCGTTCTCGGAGGTGTTTACAAGGGCAAAAAATCGGGAGCATATGCAGAGTGGATTCAAGCAACGCACTCTATACCCAACAGCGAAATGGAAAAGATAGCGCGCATGTTTAACCCCATATACTTCGATGCTGAAGAATGGGCAAAATTCGCCGTAGACTGCGGTATGAAATATATCGTCATCACGACAAAGCATCACGATGGTTTTGCACTTTTCAAATCCGAAGCAGACAGCTATAACTGCTATGACTTTTCCCCTTTCAAACGCGATATTATAAAGGAACTTTCCGATGCCTGCCATAAATACGGTTTGAAATTCGGTATCTACTATTCTCAAGACCTGGACTGGCACGAAAAGAATGGCGGAGGCTACAAAAGCGAGCCTGTTGGCTGCGCAGGCGTAACGTGGGAAAACTCATGGGATTTCCCGAATAAAGAAGAAAAAGATTTTGAAATAACATATAGAAACAAAATTTTGCCGCAGATAGAAGAAATAATGACGAAATATGGTGAAATAGCGCTTGCTTGGTTCGATATGCCGATGACGCTCACACCGGAGCAAAGCGAAGAAATATACGCGATTGTGAAAAATCATCAGCCAAATTGCCTTGTAAATTCGCGCCTCGGCAACGGTAAATACGACTACGTTTCTCTTGGCGATAACGAGATTCCCTCCAAGCTTGATACGGAAGCAAAAGCCGTAGATTGGAACAGTATTCACGGCTTTAAGCCCTCTCCATACGGATTTTACGAATCCGCCTGCACACTCAATAAATCCTGGGGCTACTGCTC